>NZ_JBEZFS010000013.1:0-275146 GCF_040649575.1 Nonomuraea sp. NPDC048916 | reverse complement strand
CCTTGGACGCCACCCCCGACGACCCGGAGGAGCGGGCCGTGCTGGAGCGCGCCTCGCGCGAGTTCGCGGAGGCCTGCCAGGCCGAATCGGGGCACCTGCTCCCACATGTGGGCACGGTCGACGCGGCCCGCGAGCGCGTGCTGACCCTGCTGGACGAGGGCTCGTTCGTGGAGTAATCGGCATAGCGATCCGCCAGCTCATCGTTGAGGTCGTCGGTGTCGTCATTGCGGCTGGAGTCTCCGACCCCGAGTTCGTCGCGAAGACGGTCAAGATCCGTGCCACCGCTGTTGTACTTCAGCTGGCGAGCAACCTTGACCTGCTTGGCCTTTGCTCGGCCGCGCCCCATTGGCTCGACCCCCTCGTGTGGGGTCGTCCCCGACCCCTCGTCGCTAACGCACCACACACTGACGCCGCCCTGACTATGGACGTCAGCCTATCGTTCGCCTATTACCGTACCTGTTTTGTGCCCAGCTCGGTACGTCGTACCGGCGCGGGGCGTCAGTGGCCCAGCCAAATGCCCCTAACGCGCCCGACTTCCGACATTCTGCGCTCCGCCAGCCTATCCGCTGCCGCCGCCGGAGGGACGCCTTCCTCGGCGGCGATGGCGAAGATCTTCAGCGTGGTGTCGTAGATCTGCGCCGCCTTGGCCCTGGCCCGCTCCATGCTGAAACCCTCGATCTCGTCGGCCACCTGGATCACGCCGCCGGAGTTGACCACGTAGTCGGGCGCGTAGAGGATGCCGCGCTCGGCCAGCTGCTTCTCGACCCCGGGGTGGGCCAGCTGGTTGTTGGCCGCACCGCAGACGATCTTCGCGCGCAGCTTGTCGACCGTGTCGTCGTCGAGCGCTCCGCCCAGCGCGCAGGGGGCGAAGACGTCGAGGTCGGCCGAGGTCAGCGCCTCGGCGTCGGCCACCACGTCCACCTCGGGACGGCGCTGGCGCACCCTCTCGACGGCCTGCTCGCTGACGTCGCAGATCACCACGTCGGCGCCGTCCTCGCGGAGCAGCTCCACGAGCCGGTGGCCGACCTTGCCGACGCCCTCGACGCCGACCCGGCGGCCGTGCAGCGACGGTGTGCCGTAGACCTGCTCGGCCGAGGCGCGCATGCCCTGGAAGACGCCGAAGGCGGTCAGGATGGAGGAGTCGCCGGCGCCGCCGTGAGCGAGGGTGCGGCCGGTGACGAAGCGCGACTCGCGGGCGATGACGTCCATGTCCTCGCTGTAGGTGCCCACGTCGCAGGCGGTGATGTAGCGGCCGCCGAGCGACTCGACGAACCTGCCGTAGGCGCGCAGCAGCGCCTCGCTCTTGTCGCGGCCCGGGTCGCCGATGATGACGGCCTTGCCGCCGCCGAGGTCGAGCCCGGCCAGCGCGTTCTTGTAGGCCATCCCCCTCGCGAGGTTGAGCACGTCGGTCAGCGCCGCCTGCTCACTCTCGTACGGGTAGAACCTGGTGCCGCCGAGGGCGGGACCGAGTGCCGTGTTGTGGATGGCGATGATGGCTCGCAGGCCGCTGTGCGCGTCGGCGCAGAAGACGACCTGCTCGTGCACGTCCTTGTGGGACGGACTGAAGACGTCGGTCACGGTAGTGACTCCTGGTCCGGTCCGCCGCCTCTTCGCGGCGGAGATCGCCTCCCAGCGTAATGGCCACCACGGTGCAAGCCAGTGGTCTTCATGACACGATGCCTCCGTGCTGCCCTATGCCGCGTACCTCCGTGTCTACGAGCCGTTGAGCGCCTTTGCCGAGACTGAGCGGAAGGTGTGGGCCGACTACGCCGACTCACGCGACCGCCCGCGCCGCGCCAACGCCCTCAACGCCGAGCACGGCGAGGCCGTCCTGCGCCTGCTCGGCACGCCTCCGCAGCCCGTGCCCGCCCAGGAGAGCCCCAACGCCTACCTGCGGCGCGTTGAGGACCGGCTCTACGTTTGCCCCTGGCAGACCCGGCTGCGGTCGTGGCTGGCGTTCTCACGGCTGCGCGGCGGCACCCCGGTGAAGCTGATGGACCGCCTCGTCCCCAAGGCCATCGCCGACCAGACCGCCGACGACTTCGACAGGTACAAACGCGGGGGTGGCTCCTCCGCGCTGCGCACCCACATCCGCACCACGGCGTGGCATGTGCCACCCTCGTGGTTCGTGCCGTTTGATGGAAACGAGCGCTGGCTGGTGCTCGGCTCCTCGACACCGGGACAGGACGTGACGACGGCGACGGGACGCAACCTCATCTACGTCACCTCCATGGCCCAGGCCCGCAGGCGGGCGGCGCGGGCGCTGCAGGTGCTGCGCCGGCACCTGGGCGACGTGTCGGCCAACTTCGACGTGGAGGACGTCGCCCGCTGGCTGGAGGAGTTCCACCCCCACTCGCTGGTCGAGCTCGACTACGGCGGTCTCGTGCACCTCATGGACGACGGGGCGCTGCAGGCCGACCAGTCGGTGGCCGAGCTGTCGGCGGCCCTCACGGGGCTGGACACGGGTCAAGAAGAGCTTGCCTTCGCCATGTATCAGAGGGTCATCCTGCGCTGGAAGTCAATGCAACTCCTGGAATCTGCCAACTGAGCCCCAAAACAACCCTCTGACCTGCATGAGTCGGTCATGACTCCCGACTACTCACTTCTGCGAACTGAGTAGTTTGCCGTTTTCACTGCGATACCACGAAACGTGTCGCTAGAATCACCGAGCGTGACATCGCCACGGGGGCGGGCAGTTGGGTCAAAGAAGGGCTCGCCAATCGCTCAGCGTGGCTGTATGGTCACTTCGGGTGATGCCGCATATGAGCCGGAAAAGCCGCACGCTCTGGCTCATAGGGGGACATCCGTGACACGCGCAAAGGCAGTCACAGGATCGCTAAGCCGGTCCACACGGAGGAGAGGCCGCACAAATGTCAGCTCGTACACCCGAGGCCGAGCCGCTGCTCACGCCCGCCGAGGTCGCGACCATGTTCAGGGTCGACCCCAAGACCGTTACCCGGTGGGCCAAGGCGGGCAAGTTGACGTCGATTCGTACCCTCGGCGGTCACCGGCGTTACCGCGAGACCGAGGTTCGGGCACTGCTGGCGGGGATTCCGCAGCAGCGCTCGGAGTAATGCCGAGGTCGTCACGAACCTCAGGGGGGTTGAACGGTGGGCCTGGCTGGACGGCCCGGTCCACCTCTGTGACGACGAAGCGTCGCATACGGGAGTTGGCGCCGCCCGCCCGGCGCCATCCTTCCTGACGGCTACGCCACCTGCTCCTGTGTCAGGAGTGCCAGGAGCCGGTTGACGTCGGCGTCGTAGCCGGCGGCCACGCCGAGTAGCGACACCATCTGGTCGACGAGCATCTTCTCGAGCGCGGGGCGCTCGATGTCACGATGTTCGAGCCAGTCGAGACCCGCGGTCTCGACCGAGGCGATCCACGATCGCAGCGTGATGCGGAGCACCGGGCTCGGCTGATCGACCCGCATCTGCCTCTGGATGAGCCGGAAGAGGCGTTGCCTGACCCCGTCGACGATCTCGCCCACCTCACCCGCGCGGTTGGCGGGGCCACCGCGCAGCAGTGCGGCGAAGCCGGCGGCGTGCTCCTCGACGAAGTCGAAGTAGCGGGTGAGCCCGGCGGACAGCTCGTCGAGCGGCCGGCCGCCCTCCTGAGGGCGCAGCCGCGACTCCAACTGCTCGGCCGCGCTCCGCAGCGCCGCCACGTAGAGCTCCTGCTTGCCACCGAAGTAGTGGTAGACCAGCGCCCGCGAAGCGCCCGCGGCCGAGGCGACGTCGTCGATCGAGACGTCTTCGGCATCGCGCTTGCTGAAGAGCTCCAGGGCCGCCGCCATGAGCTCCTCGCGGCGGCGGTCGACGCTCAGCCGGCGCCGCGCGGGTCGTGCGGTCTCGGCCGACTTACCGGGTGTCACACCTGCACACTATCCGACGCGATCCCCAATAGCGGACCTGTGGCGAGCCGGTCAATAACAGGCTTCCCTTATCTCAGGCCGTACCCTGCGGCTGACTCGATCGTTTGGTGAGACAGGTGCCCAACTTCGCATCGCGGGGGAGACACATGTCAGGACCACCCGTCAAGTCTTCAACTATCGCCGAGCTTCGAGAGGTAGACGCACTGCCTCGTCCAAGACCCACCATCCGCAACGTCGCCGAGCGTGCCGGCGTCTCCAAGTCGCTGGTCTCACTCGTGTTACGCGGCTCGCCGCACGTGAGCGAGCACCGGCGGCAGGCCGTGCTGCAGGCGGCCCGCGAGCTCGGCTACCGGCCGAACGCGGTCGCGCGCAGCCTCGTCGAGGGCCGTACCCACCTCGTCGGCGCGCTCGTCGCCGACCTGCACAACCCGTTCTACGCCGAGTTCCTCGACGGCCTGCAGGAGAGCCTGCACGGCGACGGGCTGCGCATGCTGATCGGCAACAGCCAGTGGGACCCAGCGTTCGAGGACGAGGCCGTCGAGGCCTTCCTGGAGCTCAGGGTCGACGGGCTGGTGCTGCTGGGCATCGCTCCGACCAGCGAGACCCTGATCGAGGCGACCTCCTACACTCCCACGGTCGTCGTGGGGGAACGTGACATCGAGCTCGAAGGCGTCGACATCGTCGTCGACGACGACCAGCTCGGCGCCCGCCTGGCCATCGACCACCTGGTCGAGCTGGGCCACAAGCGGATCGCGCACATCGAGGGCCCGCGCCCCTCCCGCTGCGAGGGCTACCTCGTGGCGATGCGCAGGCACGCCCTGGCCCCGTACATCATGGTCGAGGCCGCGGCCTCGACCGAGGAGGGTGGCAGGGAGGCGGCTCACGCCCTGCTGACCCGGGATCCCCGGCCCTCGGCGATCTTCGCCGCCAACGACATGGTGGCGCTCGGTGTGCTGTCGGCCGCCGGCGACCTGGGCCTGCGCGTGCCCGACGATGTCTCGGTGGTCGGCTACGACAACACCCACCTATCGGCCTCGCACCACATCTCGCTCACCTCGGTCGACCAACCGCGCCGCACCATGGGCAGGTCGGCGGCGGCCCTGCTCAGCGACCGGATCGGAGACCCCGCCAAGGGCGCGCGGCTGCGCCAGGTGACCCCCGAGCTGATCGTACGGCGCAGCACGGGACCCGTCTAAGAACTGGCCAAGGCTCGGTCAACCCGCCCGGCATCCTCCCCGTACGGCGGTTTACTCACCAGGGTCATGCAAAGTGTGGCCGAATATGGTTCGGTCACGATCTGATCCGGGGGAACGGTCATGCGTGATCCAGAACTGGTGTCCTGCGCCCAACGGGCGGCGGCCGAGCTCGAGCGGGCGTGGGGCCACTGGCGGGCGGGCAGGGGGCTGGGCGCCGACGCCGAGTCCGTGGCCAGCTACGTCGCCCACTCCCTCGACCACCCGTGGGGCCGCCCCCGCGTCGTGCTCGGCCTCGACGCCGAGGACGCGCGGGAGCTGGCCGCGCTGCTCCAGCGGCAGGAGGTCGGCGAACACGTCTGGTGAGAACCGGCGCTGACGTAAGTTGGAACCTATGCGTGCACTACCCGCCACCGTCCTCGCCACCTGCGGCCTGATCGTCTCCGCGTGCGGCGGTGCCGCCACCGGCGGCGCCGCGGCAGGTCAGGCCAACCCACCCGCCAGGGCCGGCGCCGCGCCCGCAACGGCGGCGGCCACCGGGGCCGAGCCGCTAGCCGGCAAGGTGATCGTCATCGATCCCGGCCACAACGGGGGCAACTACCGCGACCCGAAGGCCATCAATCGCAAGGTCAACGTGCTGACCCAGTGGAAGGCCTGCGACACCACCGGCACGCAGACCGCCGGCCGCTACACCGAGGCCGCCTTCACCTGGGACGTCGCCAACCGGATGGCCAAGATCCTCAAGAGCCGCGGCGCCACGGTCAAGCTGACCAGGAGCGACAACGACAGCGTGGGCCCGTGCATCACCGAGCGGGCCGCGATCGCCAACCGGGCCAAGGCCGACGCCGCGATCTCGGTGCACGCCGACGGGAGCGCCCCGGCCAACCAGGGCTTCCACGTGATCATGCCCAAGAAGATCAACGGGCCGGTCGACCCGGTCGTGGGCGACTCCCGCAAGCTGGGCATCGCCGTACGCGACGCCTATCGCAAGGGCACCGGGCTGCCCTACTCGACCTACATCGGCAGCAAGGCGCTCGACTTCCGCAACGACCTCGGCGGGCTCAACCTGTCGACCGTGCCGAAGATCTTCATCGAGGCCGGCAACATGAAGAACCCCGCCGAGGCGGCGAAGTTCGGCGATCCGAAGTTCCGGCAGAAGATCGCACTGGCTTTGTCGAACGGTTTGCAGCAGTATTTCAGATCGTGATCCCTCGGCCTCGCCTGTTCAACCCGCTCTCCGGCTCCTACGAGCTGGCCTCCGGCGCCACCGTGTCGGGGCCTGCCGAGATGGTCGGCGCCGTTCGGGTGGCGCTCGCCGGGCTCGATCCGCTGCCCGGCGACTCGGGGGCGATCGACCTGCGGCACGACCCGGCGCTCGGCTCCGAGGCGTACAAACTGGTCGTGGGGTCGCGCGGGGTGGAGATCACCGCGGGCGGGCGGGCCGGCGCGTTCTACGCCGGGCAGACGCTGCACCAGTTGCTGCCCGACGCCTCCTACCGGTTCTCGGCCGGCGCCACGTGGAGCGTTCCCGGGGTGCGGATCGAAGACTCTCCCCGTTTCGCCTGGCGGGGGCTGCACCTGGACGTGGCCCGGCACTTCTTCCCCAAGCGGGAGATCCTCCGCCTGGTCGACCTGATGGCCGTGCACAAGCTCAACCGGCTCCACCTGCACCTGGCCGACGACCAGGGGTGGCGGGTGGAGAGCAGGGCCTACCCACTGCTGAACGAGATCTCCTCGCACCGGCCGCGCACCATGACCAACCTGCGCGGCGAGCCGGAGACCTACGACGACCTGCCGCACGGCGGCCACTACTCACTCGACGACCTGGCCGAGATGGCCGCCTACGCGCGGGCCCGCGAGATCGTGATCGTGCCCGAGATCGACGTCCCCGGTCACGCCTCGGCCATCCTGGCCGCCTACCCGTCGCTGGGGGTGGACGGCGAGAGCCACACGGTGCTCGATCGCTGGGGCATCTCCCCCGCGATCCTGTCGCCGCTGCCGCCCACGGTCGAGTTCCTGACCACGATCTTCGACGAGCTGGCCGGCGCCCTCGGCGAGACGCCCTACGTCCACATCGGCGGCGACGAGGTGGTGCTCGACCACTGGGCGGCCTCCCCCGAGATCACCGCCTACCGCGACTCGCTGGGGCTGGCCTCCGTGAGCTCGCTGCAGTCGTGGTTCCTGCGGCGGCTGGCCGACCTGCTGGCCGAGCGGGGCTCGCGCGCGGTCGTCTGGGACGAGGCGTTCGTCAGCGGCGGGCTGCGCCAGGACACCCTGGTGATGCCGTGGCGGGGCATGGGGGTCGGCCGGCGCGCCGCCGCGGCCGGCCACGACGTGGTCGCCACGCCGGTGTTCCCGCTCTACTTCGACTACGCCGAGTCGGCGTCACGGGACGAGCCGAAATCCCTCGGCGACGTGATCACGGTGGCCGATGTGGCCGCCTTCGCCCCGGCCCCCGACGACTGGACGGAGGAGGAACGCTCACACGTCGTCGGCGCCCAGGCGCAGCTCTGGAGCGAATACACCGCCGACGCCCGCACACTCGACTACCGCGCCTGGCCGCGGGCGTGCGCGCTGGCCGAGGTGGCCTGGCACGGGGCCGCGGGCGAGGGCTTCGCGGAGCGGCTGGAGGCGCACCTGCGACGGCTCGACGCCCTCGGCGTGGAGTATCGCCCCTCCGGCGGGCCCCGTCCGTGGCAGCGCCGCAGGCCGCACCGGCCCAGCCCGCACACGATGGCCGACATCATGGAGCGTCTCGACCGGATGACCCACGACGCGGAGTCGACCCGCCCCAGCATCTAGCCTCCGGGCGGACGCTCGTTGAGGATGCGCTGGAAGAGCTTGTGGTCGCGCCATGAGCCGTCGATGTGCAGGTAGTGCGGGGCGACGCCGATGGCCTCGAATCCCGCCTTGGCCAGCACCCGCTGGGAAGCCACGTTGTCGAGCAGCGTGCCCGCCTCGATCCGGTGCAGGCGCAGCCGCTCGTCGGCTACCTGGCAGGCGGCCAGCGCCGCGGCGGTCGCGAGGCCGCGCCCGTTGTAGGCGGCATCGACCCAGTAGCCCAGGCTGCCGCTGCGGAACGGGCCGAGCACGATGTTGGAGAGGTTGACGCAGCCGACGACGGAGTCGCCGTCAGCGAGCACCCACGGCATCAGGCGCCCGGTGTTCCGCTGTTCGAGCTGGTCCTCCACCCGGATGACCTGGCCCCGCAGGGTGAAGAAGTCGTCGGGGCGGCGAGGGTCCCAGTGGCGAAGGTGCTCGCGGTTGCGCACGTAGGCCTCGGTCAGGGCCTCCGCGTCATCGACCGCGACCGGGCGCAGGACGACGTCGTCAACGAGTGGCAAGGTCACCGTCCAACCCTAGGACCCACGCCACGCCTCCGTACGGCGCCGACCGGTTTCCCCTTCAGGCGGTGCGATCTCAAGCGGTCTCAGATGGCGTCTCAGAGAGCTGTCTCAGGCGGCGGCCTCAGGCGGTGCGGCCGATGATCTCGGTGATGGAGGTCAGGCGGTGGCGGCGGAGGCGGCGCGACAGCTGCCGGTGGATGCGCGAGGCCCACAACGGGCCGCCGTAGATCCAGCCGGTGTAGCCCTGCACGAGCGTGGCCCCGGCCAGCAGCCGTTCCCACACGTCGTCGACGTCCTCCACGCCGCCCACCGAGACGAGGGTGAGCCGGTCACCGACGCGGGCCCGCAGCCGTCGCAGCACCTCCAGCGAGCGCGCTTTGAGCGGCCGTCCCGACAGGCCGCCGGTCTCGCCGCCGTGCCTGATCGTGGTGTTGGTCGCGATGATGCCGTCGAGCCCGAGCTCCAGCGCCAGGTCGGCCACCGCGTCCACGTCGTCGTCGGCCAGGTCGGGGGCGATCTTCACCAGCAGCGGCGTGCGGCGGGACGTGCCGTCGGCGACCTCCTTGACCGCGGCCAGCAGCGGCCGCAGCAGCTCCACGGCCTGCAGGTCGCGCAGCCCGGGTGTGTTGGGCGAGCTGACGTTGACCACGAGGTAGTCGGCCAGCGGCGCCAGCTCCTTGGCGCTCTCCACGTAGTCGGCCGCGGCCCGCGCCTCCGGCACCACCTTGGTCTTGCCGATGTTGACGCCCACCACGACCGGCACCCCACGCGGGCGGCGCAGGCGGCGGGCGGCGGCCACGGCTCCGGCGTTGTTGAAGCCCATCCGGTTGATGATCGCCCGCTCCTGGACCAGCCTGAACAGCCGTGGGCGGGGGTTGCCGGGCTGGCCGTGGGCGGTGATGGTGCCGACCTCGACGTGGCCGAAGCCGAGCGCGGCGATGCCCTCGGCGCAGGCGGCCTCCTTGTCGAAGCCGGCGGCCAGGCCCAGCGGCCCGGGGAAGTGCACTCCGAACGCGCTGACGCGAAGGGCCGGGTCGCGAGGCGCGAGCAGTCTGTGGAGCAGCCGTTTGAGCAGCGGCAGCGCCGAGAGGAGCGCGAGGGCCCGGATGGTCAGGTGGTGCACGGCCTCGGCGTCGAAACGTCGCAAGACCTGCGTGAATACGAGGCGATACATCAGGGGTCAGGCTACCAAGCCGGCCCGGCGCGCGATGATCGCGACCCGCGCCCGGTGGTGGTCATGGCTCCGACGGGGTATGCGTGGGGCATGGGACCTGTGAACATCCAGCGCGTCTACGACCACGAGCCGACCGAGGGAACGGTGTTCCTGGTGGACCGCCTCTGGCCGCGCGGCGTCCGCAAGAGCGACCTGCACCTGGACGGCTGGTTGAAGGATCTCGCGCCTTCGACCGAGTTGCGCGAGTGGTTCGGTCACCGTCCCGAACGTTTCGAGGAGTTCGCCAAGCGTTACCGCGCCGAGCTCGACGAGCATCCCGAGGCGCTGCGGCCCCTGCTCGACGCGGCCGAGCGTGGCCCGGTGACGCTGCTCTACGCGGCCAAGGACACCGAGCACAACCAGGCCCGCGTGCTGCGTGACCATGTCCGGGCGGCCGTCTCCGGCTGACCTCGATCGAGCGGCGCCGGGCAGGAGATCGGCACAGGGGCGACAGTCAGGGGTGGAGCCGGGCGGGCGGTATGGTCCGACTCATGAGCTCTCACTATGACGTCGTCGTTCTCGGCGCGGGTCCTGGAGGATACACGGCCGCGGTCCGCGCCGCCCAGCTCGGGCTGCGCGCAGCGGTCATCGAGGAGAAATACTGGGGTGGCGTCTGCCTGAACGTGGGGTGCATCCCGTCCAAGGCGCTGCTGCGCAACGCCGAGCTGGCCCACATCTTCACCAACGAGGCCAAGACGTTCGGCATCAGCGGCGAGGTGACCTTCGACTACGGCGCCGCCTACACGCGCAGCCGCAAGGTGGCCGACGGCCGTGTCAAGGGCGTCCACTACCTGATGAAGAAGAACGCCATCACCGAGTACGACGGCCGCGGCACGTTCCTGGACGCCAACACGATCCAGGTCAACGGCGAGACCGTCACCTTCGATCACTGCATCATCGCCACGGGCGCCACCACCAGGTTGATCCCGGGCACCTCCCTGTCGGAGCGGGTGGTGACGTACGAGGAGCAGATCCTTTCCGAGCGGCTGCCGGAGAGCATCATCATCGCGGGCGCGGGCGCGATCGGCGTGGAGTTCGCGTACGTGCTGCACAACTACGGCGTCAAGGTGACGATCGTGGAGTTCCTCGACCGGGTGGTGCCGCTGGAGGACGAGGAGGTCTCCGCCGAGCTGGCCAAGCGCTACAAGCGGCTCGGCATCGAGGTGCTGACCTCGACCCGGGTGGAGGACATAAACGACACCGGTTCGTCGGTCAAGGTGACCGTCAGCCGTGACGGGCAGCGGCAGGTGCTCGAGGCCGACAAGGTGCTGCAGGCGATCGGCTTCCAGCCGCGGATCGACGGCTACGGTCTGGAGAAGACCGGCGTGGCCCTCACCGACCGGGGCGCGATCGCGATCGACGGCCGGTGCCGGACCAACGTGCCGCACATCTTCGCCATCGGCGACGTCACGGCCAAGCTCATGCTGGCCCACGCCGCCGAGGCGATGGGCGTCATCGCGGCCGAGACGATCGGCGACGCCGAGACCATGGAGCTCGACTACGTGATGATCCCGCGGGCCACCTACTGCCAGCCGCAGGTGGCCAGCTTCGGCTACACCGAGGCGCAGGCCCGCGACCTGGGCTACGACGTCAAGACGGTCAAGTTCCCGTTCACGGCCAACGGCAAGGCCCACGGCCTGGGCGACACCGTCGGCTTCGTCAAGCTCGTCAGCGACGCCAAGTACGGCGAGCTGCTCGGCGCCCACCTGATCGGCCCCGAGGTCACCGAGCTGCTGCCGGAGCTGACGCTGGCCCAGCTGTGGGACCTCACGGTCCACGAGGTCGCCCGCAACGTGCACGCCCACCCGACCCTCGGCGAAGCGGTCAAGGAGGCGATCCACGGCCTGGCCGGTCACATGATCAACATGTGATCCGAAGGCCGCGGCATCAGTGATCGGTACGGCCGGCCGTACCGATCACCGCCATACGTACAGTCCCGCGCCGATCAGCAACACGGCGACGACGCTCGCGGCGGCGCGGACCGAGTTCCAGCGCGTCCAGCGGGGCGAGTACGCCTTCCAGTCCAGCCGGTCGGCGTCCAGGGCGTTGTTCATCGGCACGTTGAGCGCGGCCGTCGGCAGGAACGCGCCCAGCGCGTAGACCACGCCCGCCGCGAAGAACCAGGTCGCGGCCCCGGTCTGGTCGTCCAGCAGCAGGAGCAGGCCGGCGCCCGCCGAGGCGAGCGGCGAGAGCGTGAAGACGGGCAGGAATCCCGGGTTGAGGATCTTCCGGTTGATGCTTCGCATGACGGTCGCCGCCTGCGCGGGCTCTACCGCGTCGAGCCCCGGCATGACGGAGTTGGAGAACGCGTAGAAGATGCCCGCCATGATGCCGTTCAGCAGGAGGGCGATGGCGGCGAGGACTGCGGCCAGGATGGACAGCATGCCCACATGATCCCGCTTTGGGCGGATCTGCACACCTGGTATCCGCATACCTGATTACGCGTCACGGCAGCCGTCAGAGCGGAAACCAGCCGTTGCCCTCGTACCAGTGGCCGCCGGCCCGCAGGTGATCGACGATCGCGCGCTCCAGCGTGGTCCGCGGGGTCAGCGTCTCCACCGGCAGCCCCGGGTCGCCGAAGACGAACTCGATCGGCCCGGTGTCGTTGGTCCACTCGGCCCGGTAGGCGGGACGGAAGCGGCGCTGGAACCCGACGATGTTCGAGGTCTCCGGCAGGTGGTCGCCCAGTTGCGGATCGAGCAGCCAGGAGTGGCAGGCGGCGACGGCGTACTTCTCCTCGGGGAAGTGGCGGGGGAAGAACTCGCGGGCGCGGGCCAGCGAGTCGTCGCAGGCGGCCCGGGTCAGCGGGCCGTAGAAGTCGGGGATGTGCAGGTGCAGGGCGGGGTCTCCGGGACCGAGCGGCAGGACCGCGGCGACCGCTTGCCCGGTGCGCCGGCCGAGTGTCCCGCGCTGGAACTGCAGTCGTCCCAGTTGGTAGAGCTCGCCGCGGAAGTGCAGCTTGATCCAGAAGGGCTGCAGCACGCCGCCGGTGCCGTGCCGCCTGCGGTGCAGGGCGAGGTTGCGGCCGAGGTCGGCGAGGGTGTGCCGCGACACGTCGGCCGGCACTCCCCTCTCGCGGTGGTAGGCCCGAACGTAAGGGAGCGTGGCGGCGAACACGTAGGCGTGGAAGTAGCGGCCGACCGGGCCCAGCCCCTCCGGCAGGTAGGGCAGGTCGAAGGCGTCGCCGATCGTCCCGATGCCGCCCGCCAGCCGCTGGACGCAGCGTCGCAGCAGCCACCACAGCTCCGGGTCGGCCCGCAGCTCCCCGGCCAGCGCGAGGAGCTCGTTGACGTCCTCGTGCGGCACGGCCAGGTCGAGCAGGGTGGTGGGGTCGGGCAGGACGATCTCGACCTCCGGGGAGTCGCCGGCCTCCACGCCGGCCAGCCAGCCCGCGGTCCGCGGGTCGGATCGGAGCAGGTCAAGCGCGTTGGCCACCCGGGCTCCCCCTTTTCGTTCGACCTTCTAGGTTTACCGGACGTTGACGTGTGCTTGAACACCTGCTCGACGCCGCCCGCGGTTAACGCCTCACCAGCCACACAGGAAAGGCGACCGGCGGGGGCCCATTGGTTCACACATTCGGAACCACATAAAGGGCTCCGTACGTCACACTCACGCAAACTTCGTGACTCCTGAGCCTGGAGAGGCCAAAGTGACATTAGGCAGATCCTTGGTAGTGGTCGTGCTCGCCGCCGCGGCGTTCGGCGTCGAGGGAGCCGCGGCGAGCGGTGACGCCCGTCCCGTGGGCAAGGCACCCGCCGTGGCGTCCACTGCGGTCGCGACGCCCGCCAAGACCGGCGAGACCCGCGAAACCGGCGAGACCCGCGCCGATGAGCCATCCTGTGTACGGGTCAAGGGCGCGGCGGCCTGTGTGGGGGACGACGAGAGCAGCCGGCCGGGCATCTCGATCGAGGACACGAGGAACGACCGGCTCCATCCCGCGGTCGAGTACTACCTGAACGGCTACCTGGGCACGAAGTACGTCATCCACAATCTGGCCCGCGAAGGCGAGATTCGAGGAAGCCGCGAAATCGGCAAGACCATCACGTTCAGAGCGGCACTCTACAGAGGCGACAAACTGCTCAAGGTCAGCCGATGGAAGACGGTCCGCGACGTCACCAAATATCCGGTGAAAAGAGAAACACGCGTCACCCCGGCCGGCGCCCGGGCCCGGTCCGAGATCTGCGTGTCGACGAGGGGCGCCGCCAGCACCTGCTTCGCCGAGAAGAACACGTTCGTCTTCGCGTGCGACACAGGCGCCGACAAGCACCAGGCGCGGGCCGAATACTTCGTCGCCGGCGACCCGACGGCACGCTACGAGATCCACCAGTTGGCCGGGGTCAACACCTGCGGGAAGGCCGAACACGGCGACCTCGCCATCAGCATGTACCGTGCCTCGGTGTTCGACGACGACCACCAGGTGGCCACCAGGCTGTACAGGTACAACTAGGAATCAGTCCGCGACAAGGCGCTCCCAGCGTCCTTCGTGCTCGCGCTGGCGCCGGATGACGTACGTGCCAGGGGTGCAGCCCGTGGCCCCGTGCTCGGGGTGCAGCAGGTAGGCCACGGCCGAGGTCTGGAAGACGCCGAGCGCCAGCCGGTCGGTGTCCAGCACGTGGGTCGTCCACCGGCAGGTGCCCGGGTCGGCGACGAGCGTGTGCGGGTTGCCCCCGGCCGCCCCGCGGAGCAGCTCGACGCCCTCCGGGGGCACGTCCTTCCAGATGCTGTCGGGCCAGAACTTCACCGACGACGCGACGACGGCGTGCGGGATGACGATGAGGTCGCCCTGGGCCTGGAGGCCGTCGACGACGGGGATGCGCGCCGACCGCTCGAGGTGGTCGAGCACGGCGAGTCCGGTCCGCTGGGAGAGCGATGCGAGAGTCACAGTCATGGAGATCACCTCAGGTTCGGCGTACGAGTAGGGAGTACTGCTCGGCGGACAGCCCGTAGGTCCAGCCGGCGGCGGCGACGGGGTCGTCGAGGAAGCCCGGCACGGTCAGCCCGTATCTCCGGCGGTGCCCGTCTCGTTCGACGGACCCGTTGACCGCCAGGAGCACCCTGGTCTCCTTGCGCATGTCGAAAAGCCGCAGCTCGGAGCCGGGATTGCCGGGGTCGGGCGCGGTGGCGACCAGTCGCAGCCCGGCCCGGTCGATGTAGGTCTGCCAGCCGATGCGCTCGATCGCGCACCGCCTGACCTCGACGTTGGCCTCCTGCGCGATCCGCTCGACACCGGGATCCGCGATCACCCAGGAGGGCACCAGGATGCCGTGCCAGGCATGGACGTCCCATCCGTCCGCGTATCGCACCGCGGGGCCGTCCGCACAGTGCGGCCGCACCTCGCCGTCATCGCCCCACACCTCCGTGTGCAGGGCGACGGGGCGCTCGGAGATGACGCACACGTCTTCGCGGGGCCACCACCAGCCGCATGACCTGGCCGCCGCCGCCCAGAGATCGAGGTGCCGGGTCTGCTCGGGGGTGAAGACCACACCGGCCGCCCGGCGCAGGGCGTCGTAGTGGGCGACCCAGGAGACGCACTGCGTCCCGTACCAGGAGGTCTCCCGAGGATTCCGGAAGTCGTGGGCCGCCTGGACCGGCATGAGCACGCTGTTGCCGGATCGCGAGAGCGAGCCGCGGACCTTCTGGCGGATCAGTTGTTCCATCGGCCGCTGGACCCACCTGACCTGGCCGTCGAGCTCGCGGCACAGGATCGTGCTCAGCGACCTGAGCCGAGGGGGCACCGGCCATTCGGACATGCGCTCGGCGGACTCCGAAGGCCGTATACGCACACCCGGCGGCACGGTCACCAGGGCCGCGACCGGCGACGAGACCCAGTGGAACCGTGGTGGGCCGAGCCCGATCAGGTGATACAGCCCCGAGATGGCGGCCTCTGCGGCCGGACGGTCGGCGGGCAGCGTCGACAACGCCCAGCCCAGCCATTCTTCGCGGATTTCGGCAGCTTCCCGCTGCAGGAGAGCGCTCACCAGATGAGGGTGGCGTCGTCCTTTCCAATGATCATGTCGGAAATAGTGACAGATCGACTTGGTGTCTGTCCACAGCCGTCGCGGCGGCCGGTGATGCCGTATGGCCGGCCGGGCACTTCCCTACCCGGCGGCGACCGTGAGGACGAGGTGGTCAATGGACTCGAATCCACCCGCCGGCTCTCCGCCCTCACCCTCACTCGTCGAGAACGGCCAGGTCGAGCCGGTGGAGGCGATCCGGATCCGCGATCACGTCGATCTCGATGATCTTGCCGCCTGTGACGATGAAGCCCATGACCGACAACGGCCGTCCGTGCGCGGCGACCACCACGCCGGCGGTTCCGTTGATCAGCGCCGGTCGCGCGAACGGGAAGAACCGTCCGAAGGTGACCGCCTGTCCGGCCACATCCTGTGCGCCGCGGATCGTGACGGTGTGGCGGGCGCGGACCCTACCCCCGTCGGACCGCAGCACGACGCCGGGATCGAGCACCGCGATGAGCGCGTCGAAGTCGCCGTCGCGCGCGGCGGCGAAGAACGCGTCGACGACGTCGCGCTGGCGGGCGAGATCGGGGTCGGGAACCGGCGCCCGCCCCTGCACCCGGCGGCGGGCGCGGCTCGCGAGTTGCCTGGCCGCGGTGGGAGACCGCTCGATCATCGGAGCGATTACCTCGAACGGCACAGCGAACATGTCGTGCAGCACGAACGCGAGCCGCTCGGCCGGCGACAGCGTCTCGAGCACCACCAGTAGCGCCAGCCCGACCGAGTCGGCCAGCAGCGCCTCGTGCTCGGGGTCGATCCCGCCCTCCGGGCTGATGATCGGATCGGGCACGAGCACGTCGAGAGGTTCCTCACGCCGCCGGTCGCGCGAGCGCAACACGTTCAGGCACACGCGTGCCACCACGGTGGTCAGCCACGCGCCGAGGTTCTCCACGCCGCCCGTGTCGGCGCGGTTGAGCCGCAGCCAGGTGTCCTGCACGGCGTCATCGGCCTCACTCACCGAACCGAGCATCCGGTAGGCGATCGCTCGCAGACGAGTGCGATGTTCCTCGAACCGCTCGCTCAGCCACTCGCGCTCGTCCACCGTGTCACGTTCCTTCCTCGTGGGGGGTCGTAACAGTAGACCCCGAAAACCAGCCGATGGGGCCGGAAGATCATTACCGAACGATCGCGGAGGAAGCCATGACGTCATCCATCCTGCTCACCGGCGGCACGGGCACACTGGGACGCCTCGTCGTGCCGCTCCTGCGGGACGCCGGCCGCGAGGTGCGGGTGCTCAGCCGGCACAGCCACGAGCCCGGGGACGGCGTCGAGTACGTGACCGGTGACCTGCTCAAGGACCAGGGGATCGGGCCCGCGGTAGACGGAGCCGAGATCATCTTGCACCTCGCGGGCGGCCCCAAGGGTGACGACGAGGCGACCCGGAACCTGGTGCGGGCCGCGTCGCGGGCCGGGGTGCGGCACCTGGTGTACATCTCGGTCATCGGGGCGGACCGGGTCCCGCTCGGCTATTTCAGGTCCAAGCTGGGCGCGGAGCGGGCCGTGGCCGACTCCGGCCTGCCGTGGACGACGCTGCGTGCCGCTCAGTTCCACGACCTGGCCCTGAACGTGGTGCGGCAGATGGCGAAGCTGCCGGTGATACCGATCCCGGGCGGGCTCCGGTTCGAGCCGGTCGACGCACGCGAGGTGGCGGACCGGCTCGTGGAGCTGACGCTCGACAAGCCGGCCGGCCTGGTGCCCGACCTGGCCGGGCCGAAGGTGTACGGGATGGCCGAACTGATCCGCGGATACCTGCGGGCGCGCGGCAAGCGCCGGTTGACGATGCCGGTCCGGATGCCGGGAAAGGCCGGCCGCGCGTACCGGGCCGGCGACAACCTGTCGCGCTCGGGGGCCGTCGTGGGCAAGCGGACCTGGGAAGACTTCCTGGACGAGCGGCTTTGAGCCCTCCCGGGGCGAATCACCGACGTTCCGCCTCCAGGCGTGACCCGGCACACCCGCGGGCCTCCGACCCCGCACGACCTGCCACTTCGAGGCGGGCTCAGGTCTTCCGCACCTTGGCGTAGTGGCGGGCCGCCCGCGCGCGGTTGCCGCAGCCGGGCGAGCACCACTCACGCCGTGGCGCGTCGCGGACGAAGTGCAGCACGCAGCCGGGGCCGTGGCAGGCGCGCACCTCGTGGCGCAGGGGGCCGGCGAAGAGGTGGACCGCGTCCTCGGCGATCGCGGCGAGGGCGGCGGCGACCGGCCGGCCCGAAGTGCCCACCGTCACGTGCGGCTCTGGGTCGACGCGCAGTTCGTACCATCGCGGGGTCTGCCGCGTGTGGCGGTTGAGCGTCGTGACCGCGTCGGGGTCGGCGCTCTGACCGGTCACCGCCGCGTCCGCCAGCAGCCGGATGGCGTCGCGGAGCTCCCGGGCGCCGATCAGGTCGTCGTCGGTCACGCCGCGCAGGTCGTCGTCCGTGAGAGTGACCGCCAGGCGTGCCCGCACGTCTCGTAGCCATGCGGCGAGTTGCTCGGCGGACTGCAGACCCTCCCGGGGACGGCCGCGCACCGCGTACACGGTGTTGCCGAGTTCGATCGGCAACGGCTGGCCCAGGATCGGGCCTCCGCCACCGGCGAGGTTAGCCACATCCATTTTTCTAATGGTACCCACCTGTTGACTCCGTGAGAAGTATCGAGCATTATCTAGCGGTATAGCGGCACATAGACCGTTAGAAGACGTACGGCCGACCGCCGCCTGTTCACGACAACCGACCACATCCAGGGAGATTCCGCATGAGCACCCCCATCCTGCAGACCGGCCACGTCGGGTTGAACGTGACCGACCTGGCTCGTTCGATCGCCTTCTACCGTCAGGTCTTCGGCTTCGAGATCATGGGCCGGCAGACCGACGGTGACCGGAAATTCGCCTTCCTCGGCCACGAAGGCGCCCTGCTGGTCACGCTGTGGCAGCAGAGCAGCGGCACGTTCGCCACCGGCCTCCCCGGGCTTCACCACCTGTCGTTCCAGGTGGCCGACATCGACGCGGTGCGCCGCGCCGAGGCCACCCTGCGCGAGCTCGGCGCCGAGCTGGTCTACGACGGGATCGTTCCGCACGGCGAAGGCGCGTCCTCCGGCGGGGTGTTCTTCACCGACCCGGACGGCATTCGCCTGGAGATCTTCGCCCCGGCCGGCGCAGAGGGCGCACCGGCCCCCACACAGAACGCGCCGACCTGCGGCTTCTTCTAACACCCCCTCGGGGCGGACCGCATCGGGTGGTCCGGCCCGGCGATCCACAAGGAGTGCCCCGTGTTCCACGAAGGCGAACGTGCGGTGCGGCGCCGCGCCGGCCTCACCGTCGACGGCTGGGGATCGGCCGGTGTGGGCAACGTCATCCCACCGGTGGCCGCCGAGTTCCTGAGCCGGCAGCCCATGATGGTGATCGCGGCCGCCGGCGACAGCGGGGCGGTCTGGGCCAGCGTGCTCACCGGCCCACCCGGTTTCATCACCACGCCCGATGACCGCACCATCATCGCCGACGGGCTGCCCGGCGACGGTGATCCGCTCGCCGGGCGGTTCGCCACCGAACGGGACATCGGCATGCTCGCCATCGAGCCGGCCAGCCGCAGGAGGATGCGGGTCAACGGCCGCGCCCGCATGGACGGCGACCGGCTCTCGGTACGCACCGAGCAGGTGTACTCGAACTGCCCGAAGTACATCCAGACCCGCACCGTGACCGAGGACGCCCACCCGGTGAACAGGACGGCGCACGTCACTCGCGAGCCGACCCCCGCCCAACGGCGGTGGATCACCGCGGCCGACACGTTCTTCATCGCCACTCAGGTCGCCGGCCTGGGCGCCGACGCCTCGCACCGCGGCGGAAACCCCGGTTTCGTCACCTTGACCGGCGACCGGCGGCTGACCTGGCCCGACTACACCGGCAACTCGATGTACATGACCTTGGGAAACCTCGACCTCGATCCACGCTGCGGCCTGCTGTTCCTCGACTGGGAAGCCGGTCACACGATGCAGCTGACCGGCCGCGCCCGTGTCGACTGGGACCCGGATCGGGCGGCGACGGTGCCCGGTGCGCACCGCCTTGTCGACTTCGACATCGAGCAGGTGGTCCAGGTCACCGACGCCCTTCCACAGCGGTGGTCGTTCGGCAAATACTCCCGGTTCAATCCCGCCTGAAGCCCCAGAACCCACTCGACTCGAAAGGAACCTCGATGCGCGTCCGTGTCGACATGACACTGTGCGAGACCCACGCCCAATGTGTGTTCGCCGCTCCGGAGGTGTTCGCCCTCAACGATGACGACGAGCTGGTGTACGACGCCACGCCGGACGACGCCACCAGCCCCGAGCTCGAACAGGCCGCCCGCGCCTGCCCCGTCCAGGCCATCTCCTTGGACGACGCCTGATCGGACGTGCCGGGCGACCGCGCTCCCGTCCGGGGATCAGTCGGGGGCATCCGCCGCGAACGTCGGGGCCAGGGCGCGGGCGAGCCGCTCCAGCCACTCACGCGGGCTACCCTTGACCTGCGGGTATTCAGCCTCGAACTCCTCCCAGTCGATCTCGAACGACATGACCGCGTCGGCGTCGAACGCCGCGGCGCCCCGCGTGCCCAGCTCAACGGCCAGAACCTGGCGCAGGAGTTCACGAGGGAGCGTGCACCGTTCGGCGAGCAGGACGGCGTCGTAGAGGTCCTTGCCCTGCGCGTAAAGGTCGGAGGCCAGCCACAGGATCTTCCATGCCAATGACAGCTCGGGCGTGGCGGCCTGGACGAGCGTGGACTCCGTGCCACCGGCCCGCGGAATGAGCGCCGTCGTCGGCGGCACCGGCAACTGCTCGTTGAAGACGAAGTCGAGTTGTACCGTCCCCGACGGCAGGCCGTCGGAGTGCCAGGTGAAGACGAGACGCCGCCCGGGCACGCGTTCGTACGTCCAGATGTCGTCCACCGCTATGTCGGCGGGGTCGATGGCCACCGTGCCGGATGCCCGGGGCGTCGCCGCGACGGCGGCGATGAGCCCCTTGAACATGTCGACGGTCAGGAGGCTGTCGAGGTTGACGGTGTGCGGGACGACCACCCAGTCCAGGTCGCCCGGCTCTCGGGCCTGCTCTCCGATCCACGCCTCCAGCAGAGCGCTCCCCCGGAGGACGAGATTCTCGCTCCACGGAGAGCCGGCGACGACGGCCACCAGGTGATCGATCGCGGACCGTCTGGCCCGTCGCCACCGCCGCCCGATCTCCTCATCCTCGAAGACCGGGTCCCCGGCCCGGAACGCATGGTCGAACTGCTTCAGCGCGGGATCGAAGATCGGCGGCTGACGGACGCCCTCCCCCTGTGCGGCGGGGATGTAGGTCGTGGGAAACTCCTCTGTGCCGCGTGGGGGGATCCACTGCGGGTCGAGCATGCAGTTCTTTTTGAACTGCTCCCAGGAAGATCCCATCACTCCTCGATCCAGCCGCGGTCGACCTCGGGGTTGTCATCGTGCACCACGAATTCCTGCTCGGCCTCCAGCACCGCGAAGCCGCGTGATTCGAGAGCGTCCAGCAGGGTCTCCAAGCGCCGCCGGGCCGTGGGCAACCCGACGGAGCGGCAGCGCTGGGTGACGAACCGCTCGTGCGAGTCGTCACCGCGCTCTCGCCGGGCATTGCGCGACACGTGCGCGGAGTGAGCCCCGGCCAGCTCCGCCAGCTCCCCCAGGACCGTGACGTCGTCGGGGAGTAGCACCTTGACGTGATGCTCGAAGTAGCAGCCGGTCAGCGCCGTCGCGGTCGCGCGATCCTCCGGCACGTCCGCGTTCCAGGGCGCCGCCTCGATCTTGACGCGGACAACCTCGAACCCCTCCTTGCGCAGCCTCGCCGCACAGGCGGACGCGGCGGCTCGTTGCTCGCTCAGCGTGCCGCGCCCCGCGATCGTCAGCATGGGCTGCGACCGGACCTGCCCCCGAGCGAGCTCGATGTGCGTGAACTTCACCCCGTTCGAGGCCGACCAGCCGCCCAGCCGCTCGACGTCGTCGTCCGCCGCCGCCACGGTCAGATGGATGTCGAAGACCCCCGCGAACCCCATGCCGGTCATATCCAGATCACACCGCCCAGCGGCCGGGCGTCGTATCTCGCGCCCTCCGATGAGACTCTCCTGGTTCGCCCCGTAAGCATGTCATGCGCCCTATCGTGCCATTCTCGCCGTGCGGTCGCCGTCCCCACGGACATCACCAATCCGGTAGCGGTACGGCGGCGGCGGACTTCGCCGACTCCGGTGCCCGGATCAATGCCGTGGCCCCTGGTACGCAGGGCACCACGGAGGAGGTCGCCCACGCCGTCATGTGGCTGTGCTCGGGCGACGCGTCGCCCGTCAGCGGCCTGGGTTGGGTAGACCCTTTCCGCATTGAATGTGCCGGTCAAGTCTCGTTGAAGATTAAATGTGCCGGTCCAAGTCTCTGTGAAGCCGAAGAGTATGCCGTGATTAATCCCGATTTGGGTGTTAGCGTCCGAATTAAGGAAGCAGCCAATGGGGGAGGAATCATGGCTAGGACCTCTTGGGGCTGCGGCGGCCGCTGGCGTCGCCGTCGCTTCTGCCACCGTAGGCGGTGGTGGGGCAACGGGGGCTGGGGCGGCTGGAACGACTGGGATGACTGGGGCGGTTGGTGGTAGACCAGCCCCACGAAGGCCCGGACGTTCACGGGTTGCGGCGGTCCTCGCCCAGCGTCTTCGCCGACTTGGCCGCGCTCCGCGAGGTCGCCGCGATCCACCCCTTCAGCCGCGGTCCCGGCAAGGTGCTCTCCACGAGGGAGATGGAGGAAGCTCTCCGCTCCGGCGTTCATCGGGCTTGGGCTTGACCTCCTCAGATGCTCGTGGTGCTCTCGGCTGAACAGGTTGCCGCACAGCGCCCCCCGACGCGGTCATGTCGGGGGGCGTCTCCGGAGCCAGCCACAAGGCTGAGGAGCGAGACGAGGCCGTCAGCCGGTGGCGGCGACGAGTTCGGCGAGATCGAGATGATCGCCTCTGACCTCGGCGAGCCATTCGTCCTGGATGTACTCGAAGTCAGCGGTCTCGGTGTCGAACAGGCCGACGCTCCCGGCCGCCACCCGTTGCTCGGGGTTGATCGGCTCCGGCTGCCACCGGGTGGCCTTGGGTCGCACCAACTGGGCGAGCGCGTAGGAGGTCGTACGGCCGTAGCGGCGCGGGCCGTTGGGGTGGTGGTAGTGACCGCTGACGTGCAGACGCGGCTGCAGGTGCTCGATGAGCCGGGACAGCTTCGCCGAGCCCTGCGCGTTCCCGTGCCTGTCGAGCGACATGCCGTACGGGCCGTCATGGGTGATCAGGATGTCCACCCCGCCGGGTTCGGTGGCCAGCAGTCGTGCGTAGGCGCTCTCGTCCAGGTCCATCTTCCCCGGGGCCTCGATCAGCCCGAGGAACGCCACCCGCTGCCCGGCGACCTCCACCACGTTCCCGCAGGCGACATGCCGGTAGGCGCCGAGCGGGTCCACCGGCACGACCTCGGTGGCCGCCGTGTCGTGCAACGAGGCCAGCCAGTCGTGATCCTCGTGGTTGCCGCTGACGAACAGCACCGCGGGGACCCGCCCGAGGGCCAGTCGCACGCCTTCCGCGACCGGCGGCGACGGATCGAGCAGGTGAAAGAAATCGCCCTGGGCAGGATGGTCCCGCCCGAACCGGCGGCTGGACTCGTCGAACCGTTCGAACGACGGATACGCGCCCAGATCCCCGACCTGGATCACGGCGTCGAGCCGAATCCCGCGACGCGCCTGGAGCATCACCACCGCGCCCAGCGCGTGCAACACACAACCGTGGACATCGCCTACGAAAGCGACCTTCATCGCCTATCGCCCTTCCTTGAGCCATTGTGATGGCCCGGCTTAGGTCGAGCGGCGCAACGATGCGGTGTCAACCACCGGCCCTGACCGGTGACTCACATCCCAGCGCTCCACCGCCATCTCGACGACCGAGCCACCCCGAGCATGACGTTCGCCCCAAAGAACCGTCAAGTAACGGACCGAAAAGCACAACGGGCTCGCGGACGGGCACCCTCGGCATCGTTCACGGCCGGCGCGCGATCACGCCGGTGCCGACTCCAGCGTGGTGGAGTCACAGCCCTGGTAGTGCCGTGACACACGCCGTTCGGTGGCATCGATCATCGCGCCGCACGCACGAGCGCTCCGCATCACGCGCCCGGACGTCTTCTACGGCACTTAGTTCTAACTTGTTGCTGACCGGCAGCGGCAGCAGTTGTTGTTGTAGCGCGGTGCAGTGGATAGGTTTGCCCACCGTGCAGTATCTGGAAGTGGCGTGTCGGCTTTTGCTGGCGGCGGTCTTAATTATGGCGGCCTTCACCAAGGTCTCTGGGAAGGGCGCCTGGCTCGCCTTCGTCCATTCGCTGCGCCAGTTGGACCAGGTGCCGAGCCCTCTCCTGCAGCCGGTGGCGCTTGCTGTGGTGGCGATCGAGGCAATCGTCGCCGTGCTGCTGCTCGTCCCGGTGCGGGTGGCGGGTTGGATCGGCTTCGCCTTGGCAGGCTGCCTCCTACTGTCCTTCACGCTAGTGATCGGACGAGCGCTGTCGCACGGTAACCGCGCTCCCTGCCGGTGCTTCGGGGCATCAAGCACACCTCTGGGTCTAAGCCACGTGTTGCGGAACCTGATGCTCGTCTGTGTCGCCGTTCTCGGGTTGGCCGGCGCCTCGGCATCGGGCACACTCGACGCACCGTACGCTCTGCTCGCCGGTGCCGGCGGACTGGTTGCCGGCATCCTGATCACGGCGTTCGAGGACATCATCACGTTGATCAGGCCAGCTGGATAGCGGCGTTGGCCACCAGCCGTCCATCCCGCGCGGTGGCGCCCGGTGCTGCTGCCCAACCGGACAGTTGGGACGGAACCGCTGATTCGCGTGCCCCTGGTCCCGACGGCCGCCAGCAGCTCCCGCGCCCGGTTCGCCTTGCCGAACGGCCGTATTGACCGTCACGTATCGGCCTGTCTGCCCCGTTGACGCGATGTGCGCAGAGCCTGTCCTGCCGATCATCATGGGCCGCTTCGCGCGGCTAGACCTGTACTATCCTGGCCGCGCCGGAAAGGATCAAACGTTGAGGATTTCGCCATGCCAGTCTTGTGGGCCGCATTAGCGATTGTCTGCGTCATCTGCCTGCTTAATCTCTTGCTCACCGTCGCAGTGATCCGGCGCCTTCGAGAGCACACCGAGCTGATCAACCGAGGAAGCGTGCAGTCCTCCGAACAGGAGGAGATCACCCTGCCCGCCGGAGCTCGGGTCGGCGACTTCCGCGTCGTGACGGGTGACAACCGGGTGGTGACCCGTGATGATCTCCGGCAGGGCATGCTCGTGGCCTTCTTCTCGCCGCGCTGCCCGGCCTGTGAGGAGCAGAAACCCGCCTTTATACGGTACGCGTCCGGCCTGTCAGGCGGGCGCGACAATGTGATAGCGGTGCTGCTGGGCTCGCCCGAGGAGTGGGGGGGCCTGCGTGAGGAGCTGAGCGGGGTCGCGCAGATTGTCATCGAGGCGGACGTCGACGGTGAGATGTCCACGGCGTTCGGCCTCCGCGGATACCCGGCCTTCTGCCTTATAGGCCAGGACGGCGTCCTCGCGGTGACAGGTTTCCGGGTCGACGTCCTTCCTGAGTCCGTAGCCCTGTGACCACCGGCATGCGGGTGGCCGTCGCCGCCTGGCGGCTGGCCTGGCGGGTCGCGGCGCGTACGACCATCGCTCAGTTCGTGCTGACGGTGCTGGGCGCAGGCGCGCCCGTCGCCGTGGCGTGGCTGACGAAGGTTGTCTTCGATCAGCTGAGCGCCCCCGGCGGACCCGCGGACCTGATGTGGCCGATCATCGGTCTGGTCGCCGCAGGCGTCATGACGGCTCTGCTGGCGCAGGTGCTGCGCTACCTGCGGGCCGAGCAGGGACGGATCGTCGCACTCGCCGCCCTCGACCAGCTCTACGCCGCGGTCAACAGGTTGGTCGGTCTGGGGCGGTTCGAGGACCCGCAGTTCGCGGATCGGTTACGCTTCGCCCGTCACGCCGGCGGGTCCGGACCGGCCGAGATCGTGGCCGTGAGCTTGAACCTGCTCCAGCAGGTCCTGGTGACCGCGGGGTTCGTCGTCTCACTGGTCACCGTCAGCCCTGCTCTGGCGATCGTCGTCCTGGTCGGTACGCTCCCCGCCGTCGGCGCCGAGTTCGCTCTCGCGCGCCGGCGGGCCGAGGCAATGAATACCGTGGGACCGATCGAGCGGCGCGAGTTGTTCTACGGCCAGCTGCTCTCCGATGTCGAGGCGGCTACCGAGATCAGGCTGTTCGGCGTCGGTTCCTTTCTCAGGCAACGGATGCTCCGCGAACGCAGTACCGCGAACCAGGTGCAGCGGGCGATGGACCGGCGGGCCCTGAGCACAGAGGCGCTGCTCACCATGCTCTCAACCGCGGTGGCGGGCGGCTGTCTGGTCTGGGTGGTCAACGCCGCGGCCAACGGAACGGTAACCATCGGTGACGTGGCCATGCTGGTCGCCGCGGTCGCCGCAGTGCAGACGGCTTTGCTCGGCATGGTGCGCGATCTGGCCGGAGCGCACACCCAGCTGCTGATGTTCAGTCACTACCTCGCCGTCGTGGAAGCGGAACCGGATCTGCCGGTGCTGGCCCGCTCCCGTCCGGTGGCACCGTTGCGGCACGGCATCGAGCTGCGTGACGTCTGGTTTCGGTACCGTGAGGATCTCCCGTGGGTGCTGCGCGGCGTCACCATAACGATCCCAAGGGGTCAGGCGGTCGCCCTTGTCGGTTACAACGGTGCCGGTAAGAGCACGATCATCAAGCTCTTGTGCCGCTACTACGACCCGGATCGTGGCGCGATCCTCTGGGACGGTGTCAATTTGCGGGACCTCGACCCGGTGCAGTTGCGCGCCCGGATCGCGGGGGTCTTCCAAGAGTTCGTCTCCTATGAGTTGTCGGCCGCCGAGAATATCGGCATCGGTGATGTCGAGGCCTTGGCGGATCGGTCACGCATCGAGACCGCTGGGCGGGACGCGGGTGTGCACGACATCCTGCGCACGCTCCCGCATGGGTACGACACGCTGCTCAGCCGCATCTACTTCGCCGGCGACGAACTGAACGGAACCACACCGGGCACCATGCTCTCCGGCGGGCAGTGGCAACGTGTCGCCATCGCGCGCAGCTTCCTGCGCGGCGGCCGTGACCTGCTTATCCTCGATGAGCCGAGCGCGCGCCTCGACGCCGAGGCCGAACACGAGATCCACCAGGGCTTCCAACGGCTACGCAACGGCGGCACAAGCCTGCTGGTGTCGCACCGGCTCGGCACGATCCGGGACGCGGACCTGATTTTGGTGCTCGACGCCGGCACCGTGGTGCAGGCTGGGCGGCACGACGAGCTGGTCGAGGCACCAGGGCCCTACGCCGAGTTGTTTTCCCTCCAGGCCGCCGGTTATCGCGATTGACCAGAACCCGAACTGATCTCTACTGTAGATCAAAACGGGTCAAGATCAGACGATGTCTACCGGCATCTCGAAAGCGGCCCGTCAATTCACGAGGGAGTAGAGCATGCTGCGACTCTTCCACACGCTCGGCGACCGGATGTTGTCGGCCTTCGTCCCGAAAGTCACTGCTCAAGCCGCCTGCACGACCTGGAAGGAATTCTGCTACTGCAGCGGTAGCTATTCTGTTTACCGGTGGTGCGACCGCGGCTGCGACAGCACTGGCACGACCTGCGGGGGCTGCACCTCGAGGGTGTACGACGGCCGCTGCTAACTGACACGTAGGCGGGAGCGGCCGCCGGCCGGAGTCGGTGGCCGCTTCCGCATGACAGGGATGGCCGTGATTCGGGTCATCGTCTCTCACCTTGCCGGCGGCCATGGTCCGTATGTCACCCGGCGTGCTCGGCGGCATGGCGGGAGTTGCCGTCGCTCCCGTCGCGGTCTGCGTCTTCACCAACGGTCTCACCTCCCTTAGTGGTCGCTGTCGCCATGGGCGCCACGGGTCACGGAGGTGGCGGCTGTGGCGGCCGGATCGCTGCCGGCTGCCATGGTGCTCCGAGTACCCGCAGTGCAACTCGCCGATTAGTGAGGCGCTTTCCGTGCAGGCCGTGATTGCAGTACTCCTGATAGGTTCCGGCGTGGCCGCCTTCGTCGCGGTGCTGCGGCGCAGGTTCGTGCTGGCCACGGTTGCGGGCTTCAGCATGGCGCCCACCTTGCATCCCGGCGATCGTCTGCTGGTGCGCCGGGCATCCCTGTCGCGCCTGAGAGTGGGCGACATCGTTGTGGTCGTGCCGGACGCGCGGATGGCAGGCCCGCGACCGCGTACCGGCTACGTGATCAAGCGGTTGGCTGCGGTACCAGGGGATCTCGTACCGGAGCACGTACCATCGCCGTCGAACACACAGGTTCCTCCGGGTTGGATGGCGATCCTGGGAGACAACCCCGACGCCAGCCACGACTCGCGGGACTACGGCCTGGTCACTCAGAAGCGGCTCGTCGGTGTTGTCGTGCGCGCCATCGGCACCTGAGACCGCCCGCTCCTGAGACCAAGCACCCCTGAGACCGCCCGCCTCTCAGATCGCGCATCGCGGAATCCCGGGCACCTCAGGTCGCGGGCCCCGTGGCCGCCGTTTCACGTGCAGGGCCGTGCTCCTCGACGAACTCAACAGCCCGGAACCTGGAGGGCTTCGTCCAGGTTCAAGAGGATGTTGTCAAGCGTCGCATCTCCGCCGCAGAGAACGCTCGCGTCACCAGCGAATTCACAGCGCGCGAATCCTAGCCGGTCTCGCGTTCGGCCGCCTGAAGCCGCCGCCACTTCGCCATCGACTGGTTGATCTCCTCGCGTATGAACGCGAAGAACCGGCGGGTCTCGTCCAGCCGCCGTCCGGCGGGAGAGTCGAAACCCAACAGCGCGACGCCCTCGTCGGCGCCGACCTGCACCCGGACCAGCACCGGGTCAGACTGGCTGACAAAGTGGCTCCAGGTGTGCTCGTGGATTCGGCAGAAGTCGTGCCGGGTACCGGATTCGCGGCCACGTTCGACCAGCCGCACCTGCACCAGGTACTTGACCGCCCCCGAGATCGCCGACGCACCGACCTCCAGTCGCTCGGCGAGTTCGGCGGCCGACAGCTTGCCGGAGTCGCTGACCAGCAGCGCGGCGTACACGCGTGAGGCCATCCGGGGCATGCCGGATTCGACCATGATCTGCGCGAACCGTTCCCGGAAGCCGGCGATAGCGCCCTCGTCCGCTCGCGTCACCGAAGCTCCCTCCTCGTGGCGGCCTCACCAGTTTAAGATGCTTCACAAACTTCACGAAATTCGTGAAATAGGAGTAGCGTCGCTGTCGTGAAGGACACTGAACTCATCGGAGTGCAGAAGACCCTAAGCCCCGTCCTCAAGGCCAAAGCACTGGACAACCGACTGCCGGACCCGATTCTCGGCGACGAATACGCCGAGCAGGCGATGCGCCGCCTCGACTCCGGCTACGACAAGCGCAGATTCGGCACCAGCCAGATGGGCCTCGCCGCCGTGGTGCGCTCCAAGGCCCACGATGACTGGGCCCGAGGCTTCCTCGCCGAACACCCCGACGCGGTGGTGTTGCACCTGGGCTGCGGCCTCGATGCCCGGGTGTACCGGATCGACCCGCCCGCCACCGTCGACTGGTACGACCTGGACTACCCCTCCGTTATCGAACTGCGGCGACAATTCCTGCCGCCGCGCGAGAACTACACCCTGATCGACTCCAGGGTCACCGACCTGACCTGGCTGGAACGCATCCCCCGCGGCCGGCCGGTGCTGATGATCGCCGAGGGACTGGTGCCCTACCTGACCGAGACTGACGTCCGGCGGCTGCTGACCAGCGTCGTCGACGCCTTCCCCACTGGCCAAATACAGTTCGACACGGTGCCGGTCTGGGCGTGGCGCACCTCGAAATGGGATCCCATGCTGCGCAAATACGACGCCCAGTTCCACTGCGGCTTCAACGACCCGAGCAAGCTGGCCGATTGGCACCCGCGGCTCGAGTACGTCGACGAGGCGCCGATGTACGACTCACCGCTGCTGATGGCCAAGGCACCCGCGAACATACGCCGCATGTACCGCCTCATGAACCTGCTGCCTGGCATGAAGCGGTCCACCCGCATCGTGCGGTTCCGCTTCTAACGCGGCCGATGGTCGGTACTGCGGCCGTTCGCCGCGTTCCATCTCCTCACCCAGCCCCTGTTCCTGATCGATCGGCTTAGACGACCATCGGAGGGTTGCGCTTTCGCTTTGCGACTCGGCTCCCGGTCAGGCCACTCCCAACCGCCCGCCATCTCATGATCCGAGAACGCTTCGGCCCTGGGGAGCCGCTGGCCTGTGCCTTCCACAGTTGCCCAGAGCCGTTGTTGGCACTTAACTAGCAGGATCGCCAGGCGGCGCTCAAAGAACACCATCCCCGAGCACGCCTCCCGCGAGAAGCCGACATGCTGCGCCCTCAAGGGCGGCCAGTGTTGCGAATCCCGGCTCTCCACTCGCATGGTCCAATCCATCCATGCCGTCCTCCGGAACGCCCTGGAGTGCGACCGTACGCGAGGAGATCACCGCTCGCAACGTCGCAAAGCTCGTCAAGGTCCCAATGCCCAAGCACAAGGTCAATCGCGGCCTGACCGTTCCGCAATCCCATGCCGTTCTCAAGGCGGCCCGGGATCATCGGCTCTACGCGCTGTACGTCCTGGCGCTCTGCCTCGGCCTGCGCCGTGGGGAACTCCTCGGGCTCCGTTGGACGGACATCGACCTCGACGCCGCCAAGCTGGAAGTGGTTCAGAGCCTCCAGCGGGTCGCGGGCCGACTCCAGTTCGTCCGCCCCAAGACCTCGGACTCGGAACGAACCGTCCCGCTGCCACCCATCTGCGTCAGGGGCGGGGTCGAACCGTCGGCCTTCCGCTTTCAGGTGTGGCAATCGCCCTGCCGCTTCTTGATGAGCTGCGGATAGAGGGTGCTCGATGGTGGTGGCGGCGTGCTACTGGTGGAGGACGTTGCCGTCAGGGTTGCCGTCATCGCTCTCCTCCGGGCCGCCGGCAAGATGCGTATGACGACACCTGCCCAGGCGAACAGCCGCAGGCTTGGCAGCCGCACACCATGGGTCGTCAGTCGGGTGCCTACCCCCCGCATCAAGCCGGCCACCCAGCGACCGGCAGCACCAGCCCAATCCAGCCCAGGCGGCAAGCACCTGGTCTTCGGCTTCGTCACACGCATACAGGCCACACCGCGAGTATCGCCCGAGGCCAACACCTGCTGATATACTAATCTGAATTCGTATATACAGAGGGGGTGGCATGACGAAGACCCTGATCGATCTCGATGACGAGGCCCTGGCCGAAGCCGCGAAGTTGCTCGGCACCTCGTCCAAGAAAGACACCGTGAACGCCGCTCTACGAGAGATCGTCGATCGACGCAGGCGGGCAGCGGCTGTGGCTCGCATGCGTGCGATGGTGGCCGAGGGTGAGATCGACTTCTCAGCCATCGATAAAGACGACGGCGCACAACAGGCCGTTGCGTGACAGAGCTCTATCTCATCGATACCAGCGCCTTGATCCGCTTCTACCGTGGTCAGGTCGGTGCGGAATGGGACCAGACTGTCTGTGCCGGGCTCGTCGGCATCTGTGAGCCGATCAGGCAGGAGTATCTCCGAGCTGTCAGTGGCCGACCAGCCTTCTACGAAGCCGGCAATCTACTTCAGGAGACCTTCCCCTACTACATGATCCCTGATTCTGCTTGGCACGAGACGGGCGAGTTGCAGCGCGAACTCGCCGACAAGGGGTGGCACCAATGCGCCTCTCCGGTCGATCTCCTCATGGCGGTGACGGCTCGGCATCACAAGCTCACCGTGCTGCATGCCGACGCCGATTTCGAGACCATCTCCCGCCTGACCGGACAGCCGGTGCGCTGGATCAGCTAGTTGAGTACCTCAACCGCCGACTCAAACCGCCGTTGCCGCTGAAGTTCGGAAGAAACGGCCAAGCCACCGTTGTCGGCAGCGCTGTCGTCTTAGTGGCCGACGTTGCCGTCAAGGCTGCCGCCGACAGTTAGCGAAGAACCACCTGAGCACGGACGCGTGGAAGATCATCGAATGCGGCCGAGGCATCCATCGTGATCACTGTTCTCGCAGTGGCCGCCGCCGTTGCCGCAATCAGCAGATCGTACGCGCCCCGAGACTTACCTTCTCGTCGCACATGCGCCATGGCGTCGGCTGCTCATGTCACCCTCGGCTCCGCACTCTCCCCCGCTGTCAACCATCGAGTACTCGGAGGTTCTCTTTGCACGGTCACCTTCGGTGCCACACACCCGCTCGGGTGGCCGGCTGGTCGAAAAAGGCGATCGTGTGGACGGTGCTGACAACCGTGGGAGTTCGCTGCATGTCCAGACTAGGTGCCGAGCCGACACCCGTACGCGTCCACGGTGGACGCGGCACCGTTTTTCCTGCGTGCGGCCCCCGGCTAGCCATCTGATCTTTGGCTGGTCCGGAGGCTCCATGGCTGGCCATGCCACTGCTTCCGAAGCACGCGTCAGTGGCCGATCGAAGGCAGGGCCAGCCACAACCGATCGCCAGTCCCCGAGGGGCGCCCGTCGACTCAGGCTGGGTCACGTCGCCGAGCAGCCCGGCGTTTTCTCGCCGCTCCTACAGTGGAATCATGATCATCGATCAGAGCGATCTACTGGCCGGCCCTCGAGGCCGCCATGACGCCCAGTATGGCCGCGTAGCCGGCCGGGTCAGGCCCGCGTGGCCACGCGGGCCCCGGCGGTCGTCTCCAGCACGAGCAGCCGTGCGGACAACGGGGCCAACGCGACACCCATCAGAGCGAACATCATGATCCCGGACACGGCGTCGGGCGCTGCGAAGTCGGCTGCCAGTGCCGCCACCAGCGTCACTGCCGCCCACCGCGGTGCCAGCCGCGTCCGCCAGAGGGCGACGGCGAGGATGAGGGTGCCCGCGACGGTCGCCAGCAGCACCGGAACGATGAGCACGGCGAAGGGCGGTGCCGTAAACATCGCCGCGGCGATCTCGGCCGCACCTGCCCGGTCCGGGTGGTGGGCGAGCGGGTACTGGGCCATCACGTAGGCGACGGGACCGATGTGGAGCGCCCACCCCAGCGCCGCGAGGACCGTCGCAGCGACGCCGAGCCGCGAGCCCTGGGCGCGGAAGAGCCCGGTGAGCCCGAGCAGGGCACCGGCGAAGCACAGGAACGAGATGACGAGCAGCACGTTCGCACCCATCCAGCGGGCGGGCTGCGCCTCGATCAGGGCGAGCTGGGCGGGGGCGTCGGCGGACGCCGGCAGGAGGATCGTACCGGCCAGGCCGGCGACGGGGGCGGTGAGCAGTGCGACGGCGGTGCTTCGGCGTGACATGTGGACCTCCGGGGGAGCAGTGGTTGGTGCCGACGACGCTAGGGACGACCGGCGCCAGAATCGTCGGAGGTCACGCCGAACCGCATACGAGCCTGCTCGTATGCGCCTACCTCCCCGGGTCGATGCGGGGCAGCGCGCCGCTATGGTTCGTGCTATGACCGACGACGGCGCCGGTGCCCTGGCGCAGTGGCTGAGGGCCCGGCCGCGGCTCGTGGACTTCACGGTGGCCGCCGTCCTCGTCGCGCTCGGTGCCGGGCAGGTGATGGCCGGGGACGGCGCCGCGACGGCGCTGATCGTCTCGGTCGCCATGACGGCGCCCGTCGTGTGGCGGCGCCGACGGCCCCTGCTGGCCGTCCTGATCGGGTGGTCGGCCCTCTTCGTCGAGGAGGGCCTGGGCGCGGACGTCACGAGCCAGGGCTATGCGGCCGTGATCGCGCTCATACTCACCGTCTACTCGGTCGCCGTCTACGCCCCGCTCCGCCGGGCGCTCGTCGGCCTGGTCGCGGCCCTGGCCCTGGTGTGGGGCGCGATCCCGTTCGCCGCGTCACAGACAGTGGCCGACTTCGCGTTCACCGGACTGATCACGCTCGCGCCCTGGCTCGCGGGCCGCACCATCCGGGACCGGCAGCTGCGCATCACCGAGCTGCGACGCCTGGCCCGCGAGCTGGAGCACGAGCGGGAGGAACGGGCCCGTGAGGCGAGGGATGCAGAGCGCTCCCGCATCGCCCGGGAGATGCACGACGTGCTCGCACACACTGTCAGCGTGGTGGTGGTCCAGCTCGGCGCGGTCGAGCACATCGTGGAGTCCGATCCGGGCACGGCACGCTCAGTGGTCGCCTCGGTGCGCGCCACCGCGAAGTCCGCGCTCGTCGAGCTGCGGTTCCTGCTGGGCCTCGATGGCGTTCCCGCGGCCGGGCCTCGTCCTTCCCTGGCCCGGCTCGGCGACCTAGCCGACGACATGCGTGCCGCCGGCGTGCCGGTTGAGCTGACAGTCAGAGGTTCGGTCGACGGGCTGCCGTCGGCGGTCGACCTGGCCGCCTACCGGATCGTTCAGGAGTCCCTCACGAACGTCATGCGCCACGCCACGGGCGCACCCACCCGTGCCCTCGTGGTGGTGGATGAGGATGCCGTGCGTCTCACGGTCGAGGACGACGGCGCTACCCGGCCCGCGTCGCGGGTACACCCGCCCGGGGCGCCCGAGCGGGCCGGTTACGGCCTGATCGGGATGGCGGAGCGGGCCCGGCTGTGCGGGGGCGACCTTGAGGCCGGGCCCCGGCCGGGCGGAGGCTTCCGCGTTCGGGCGTGGCTGCCCCTGGTGCGGGCCGTGAGCGCGGCGTGATCCGGATCCTGCTGGCCGACGACCAGTCGCTCGTGCGTGCCGGGTTCCGGCTCATTCTCGAGACCGAGGAAGATCTCGAGGTCGTGGGCGAGACCGCCGACGGGCGGCAGGCGGTCGCTGCCGCCCGCGAGCTCCGACCGGACCTCGTGCTCATGGACATCCGGATGCCTGTGCTCGACGGGATCGGCGCGACGCGTGAGCTGGCGAGGGCCAGCGCCACGGCCAAGGTCCTGGTACTCACCACCTTCGACGACGATGCCCTCGTCCACGACGCGCTGCGCGCCGGCGCGAGCGGGTTTCTTCTCAAGGACGTGGACCCTCCCGACCTCGTCCATGCCTGCCGGACCGTCGTCCGTGACGAGGCGCTGCTCGCGCCGGCCATCACCCGGAGGCTCATTGAACGGTTCCTCGCCACCCCGCCGCCGGGCCGCCCGCCGACTGCGTTCTCCCGGCTGACGGCGCGCGAGCTCGAGGTGTTCACGCTGATGGCTCGGGGTCTGGACAACCAGGAGGTCGCCGACCGGCTGGTGATCTCCGCCACGACCGTCCGGACGCATATCACCCGCATACTCGCCAAGCTCGGCCTGCGTGACCGGGTGCACGCCGTAGTCCTCGGCTATGAGTCCGGGCTGGTCCGTCCCGGCGAGGGTGCCTGATCAGATCCAGGTCGGCAGCCACAAGCGCAGTCGCCAACCCCTCGTAGGAGATGGCCTGGCCGGTCCGCACCGGCCAGAAGAACACCGCCGCTGTCGTCATCTGACGCGACCGCGACCAAGCCCTCGCGTGCCGCCGCGTGGTGGAGCGCGCAGCGCATCCGCGTGCTCTGGGGCACCGGCATCGCGCTCGCGGCGCTCGTGGTCGCGGTGGTCGTCGCACGCCTGCTCCGCGGCATCCCCGCGGTCGAGGCGTTCATCGCCGAGTACCCGGGCATGGTCGCGCCACCGGGTGGCGCGCCCGTCGGCCTCCCCGCGTGGCGCGCCTGGCAGCACTTCCTCAACGCGTTCTTCCTCGCCCTGCTCGTGAAGACTGGCCTCGAGCTGCGCGGCAAGCGCCGCCCGCCCGGGTTCTGGACGCGCGACAACACTCGCTGGCCGCGCACCGGGCACGCCCCGCGTCGCCTCGCCGCCTCTGGATCGAGGCGTTCTGGGTGGCCACCGGTGTGAGCTACGTGGTGCTGCTCTTCGCGACCGGACAGTGGGTGCGCATCGTCCCCAGCGACTGGGCAGTGGTGCCGAACGCGCTCTCGGCGGCGCTGCCCGTCCGCGTCGCTCGAGTGGCCGGCCGAGAACTCATGGGTCGTGTATGTACAACTCGCTGCCGACAGTGGCGCGATCGCGCCGGCCGCCCGCCGGAACGCCTTTGCCTTGAACGGCGGCGCCAGCTGCACCTCGAGCAGCGTCGCGATCTCCTCGATGGCCTGCACCGGATCCATGCGCGCAGTTGCCGCCTCTGCGGACTTGTGTGAGTCGAGTAGCGCCGCAGGCGTCTCGAGACCGACGGCAAGGTCTCGAGACGCGGCGCAGGCGCCGATCCTCGACCGCGCACAACGTCACTCGACCGGATGCTGCCCGAGTCCGCGGTCGCGGGCGCGCGCGACGAGCGCCGCACGGTCGCGCGCCTGGAGCTTGGCGAGGATGGCGGCGACATGGTTGCGCACGGTCTTCTCGGAGAGGACGAGCCTGGCCGCGATCTCGTGGTTGCCGAGCCCTGCCGCCACGAGGCCGAGCACCTCGTGCTCGCGATCGGTGAGCTCTGGGAAGACCTTGCCCGCGGCGGTGAGCGGCCGTGTCGCGTACGCGGCGATCCGGCGGCCGACCTCTCCGCCGAATACGGTGCCGCCAGCGGCGACCACGAGGACGGCGCGGGTGATCTCCTCGCGCTCCGCGCCCTTGAGCAGGTAGCCGCGGGCGCCGGCGCGGACCGCGGCGAGCAGCCGCTCGTCGTCGGCGTGCATCGTCAGCACGAGCACCCCGAGGTCGGGGAAGCGGGCGGTCAGCATGGCGAGGGCACTGAGCCCGTCGACCCCGGGCATCTCAAGGTCGGTGAGCGCGACCTCGGGCGACAGTTCCTCCACGAGACGGACCAGCTCCGCGCCGTCAGCGGCCTCACCGACGACTTCGACGTCGGGTGAGGAGGTCAGCGCCGCGTGCAGGCCGAAGCGGAACATCGGGTGGTCGTCGGCGACGACCAGACGCACGGGGGCGGGTGCATCGACCGACGCGCTCATGCGATCCGCACCGCCGTCGGCACCCTCAGCGTCACCGTGGTGCCCGCGTCCGACGAGCTGATCGCGACCTCGCCGCCGAGCTCGCGGGCGCGTGCCCGCATCGAGGCCAGGCCGATCCCGCCGCGCGGCGGCCGGGACGGGTCGAATCCTGCGCCGTCGTCGCGCACGTCGATAACGAGGTTGTCGCCCTCGTCGCCTCGCACGCACACGTCGAGTTGCGTGGCGCCGGCGTGGCGGACGGCGTTGGTCACCGCCTCGGCCACGACCCGGTAGGCCGTCTGCTCCACCCTCGGCGGCAGCGCGGGCAGCGGACCGACCTCCACGCTGACCGGCAGGGTCGCGGCCACCGAGACGACCCCGCGCCGGATCGCCTCGGCGAAGCCGCGCTCCTCGAGCGCCGCCGGCTGCAGGTCGTCGAGGATGCGACGCACCTCCGACACGGTCCCGGTCACCTCGGCTCGGAGCACCCCGGTGATCTGCAGCGCAGTCGTCGCACTGGACGCCCGGATCGCGTCCTCCAGTCCGGCAAGCCCCAGTCCCACCCCCGTCAGGGCGGGCCCGAGCCCGTCGTGCAGCTCGTGGCGGAGCCGTTCGCGCTCCCACGTGCGGGCGTCCATCGCGGCATCCCGCTGCGCTTCCAGCTGTTCGGCCAGGCCCCGCGCGTGGAGCACGGCGGCCACCTGCGCGGCCAGCGCGGCGAGCATCCGTTCCTCGCGCCGTGCGAACCCCTCCTCTGGCCATCTCGGCGCGACCTCGAGCACGCCGAGCGGCATGTCGCCGACCGCCAGGGTGGCGCTGAACGCCGTGGCGGGAAGCTCGGCGTCGGGCTGCAGGTCGCCGCTGCACGCGATCACCGATCGGGAGGCGTCGCGGATCCGGGCGCCGGGGGCGTCGACCGACCGCCGCACGGCGGCGAGTACCGCGGTGAGCAGTTCACCGTCGGTGTCGGCCGGCGCGCCGACGTGCGTGCCGATCTCGGCTACGATCCGCACCGGATCCGCCCGTGGTGACGCGTCGATGCCCAGCAGGCGATAGCGCAGCACCGCGATCGCAATCGCCGCCGGCAGCAGGTACAGGCTCGTGACCTGGGCGACCTGGGCGACCAGGCTGTCGCCGAGCAAGTTCACCACGATGATGAGGATGACGCTGCCGAGCAGCCACGCGAGCTGCTGGCGTCGCGGCGCGGCCGACCTGGCCAACCTGACGATCGCGAGCACCCAGATCGTCGCCGCACCGGCCAGGTACACGACGAAAGACACCGCGCCGAGCGGGCCGTCCGACGGCTGCCCCGCGAGCCAGTGCAGCTGGATGAGCACCGCGCCGAGGGCGACGACGCCCACCGGCCACCACCAGGTACGTCCGGGCGGGCGCCCGGTGGGGAAGAACGCGGGCAACGTGCCCAGCATCGCCATGATGCTCCATCCGCCGACCAGGGTGAGAACCAGCCCGGGAGCGCGTGCCATCCAGTCGCCCGCGGGCGCTGCGGGGCCGAGCCATCCGGCCGCGGCGAACGCCTCCTCGGTCAGCGAGAGCTGGGTCATGGTCCCGACGACGAGGAGGAGCCAGCCGATCGCGTTGGCGGGGCGGAGCCAGGCGAGGAGCGCACCGGCGACGGACCATCCGACACCGACCAGCGTGCCGGCCAGCGCGAGCGTGAGGGGGAGCCGGGCGCCGTAGGCGGCCGTGGCGAACCCCTCGGCCGCCGCGCCCGCCAGGCCGGCCACGCCGACGAGCACGGCGACTGCACCGACTGCGGCTCTCGGGACCCACATGGGATCAGTCTGGAGCCCGCGCGCCCGGGACGCCAGGGGCCAGTGTCCCGTTCGGCCGGGCATATCGCCCGAGTCGACGGGTTCCCTCGCCCTGTCCCGGGGCGCCCCCGCGCCGCGACGCTGGTCGAGCACGACCCTTCCACCAGTTCATGATCCGAAGGAGATCCCATGTCCCTGTCCGCCGAAGCGTTTCCGTCCGCGCCCGCGTCACCCACGCGAGTCCGTCGCCACATCGGGTTCCGCATCATCGTCGCCGCGATCGCGCTGCTGCTCATCGTCGGATTCGGCGTGTGGCTATCGATCCTCACGCCGTGGGTGAGCTTCGCCGACACCACAGACCACGGCTGGCCCCGCACGCCGGAACTGCACCGGACGGCCGACACCGTGAGCGCCGCGGTCATGGGCGCGGTCGGCGCCGCGGGCATCGTCCTCGCCGTACTGCCGCGCCGGCGGTCGGCGCTCACCGCCTGGTTCGTCGCGATGGTCGCGGCGATGGGCATCACCAGCGTGGTCTCGTCGGTCATCCAGGGTCACGACCTCGTCGGCGCCGCGATCTTCGCGGTCGGATGGCTCGCGCTGCTCGCCGTGCCGACCGTGCTCCTCGCGCCCGACCGCCGCAGCCTGCCCGCAGGCGGTGTCGCGTCGGAGGACCGACCGCGCGGGCTGCTCCTCGCGGCGCTCTGGGCGCTCGTCGTCGCGGGAGCCCTCATCGCGGTCGGCGCGATCGTCTGGCGGCTCGCCGGCGGCATCATCGAGAACCCGCGCGAGGACGACGTCGTCGGCTTCGTGCTGCTCGGCCTCGCGTTCGCGCTCGGCGGGGCGCAGTGCCTCCGCGCCCGCGAGAGCTGGCGCACGCTCGCGATCATCCTGGCCGCGGTGACGGCGTACACCGTCGTGGCAGGGGCGTCGATCGCGCTCGGCTGACGCGCTGCGTGGGTCGAGTAGCGCCGCAGGCGCGTATCGAAACCGACGGCTGGGTCTCGAGACGCGGCGCACGCGCCGCTCCTCGACCCGCACAGGCCGAGTTCGGGCGGCTCAGGAACCCGGCGCAGCGCTGTGAGGCCCTTTTCTTTTCGTCGTCAGGTCCAGGCCGAACGGGGATGTTGTCGTCAGCGCTGTCGTCAGGCCCAATAAAAAACGCCCCGTCCGAGATCGGAACGGGGCATTCTTGCTGGTCAGTTGAGGTGGTCAGGGGCGGGGTCGAACCGCCGACCTTCCGCTTTTCAGGTGTGGCGATCGGCGTACTGGGCCATCGTGACCACGAGCAGGACAGCTGCCGTTGGTGCTACCGGCTCGCCCATGGTGGCTGACGTTGCCGTCAGGGTTGCCGTCATCACTCTCCTCCGGACCGCCGGAAGATGGCGTATGACGACACCCGCCCAGGCGAACAGCCGCAGGCTTGGCGGCCGGACACCATGGGTCGTCAGTCGGGTGTCTACACCGGCAGCAAGCCAGCCACCCAGCGACCGGCAGCACCAGCCCAGTCCAGGCGGCAAGCACCTGGTCTTCGGCTTCGTAGCCACCGTTGTCGGCAGCGCTGTCGTCCGAGACACGAAAGCCCCGAAGCGAACTGGCGCAGCCGCGATGCCGACGGCTCAGCGGACGGTTCCGGCCCACTGCCATTCCCCGCGTCGGGCCCGTCCGGGCAGCCCGATACGGCCCGTGCACCACAGCAGGGTGTCGGACGGGCCGTACCCTGACGGGGCGTCGGGGAAGAGGCGGGCGAGGACTGCGCTGCTGAGGTTGTCGGGCATGGCCCAGGAAAGGCCGAGGACGCGGGTGATGTCGTAGGTGTGGACGATCAGTTCGGTAATTCCCATGGCGGCGAATCCGGCAGCGTCGGAGTGGCCCCACGGGTGCCAGGCGCGCACGTGGGCGGCCGTGCCGCGGACGGTGGAGGTGAGGAGGGAAGCGGCGATGCCGAGCCCGTCCAGGCAGTCGGGGATCGGGGCCTGGGGGTCGAGCGAGGCGAAGAGGGTGATGTAGCGGTCGTCGGGCTGGGCGATGAGCAGGCCGGCGTAGCCGACCAGTCCGAGGGCGAGATGGTCGAGGGTCTGACGACAGGTCCAGTCGAGGTCCTGGGCGGGGCGTGACCAGTCCTGGTCGGCTCCCTTGAGGAGAACGGCCGAACAGTCGTCGGCGGCGGTCGTCAGCAGGTCCGTCCATGGCGTGACGGTGGCGGTATCGGTAGGCATCGGGTCCGGCGTGGGATCGGTGGTCGTCGGTGTCCCAGTCATCGGCCGTCCGCCGGTTCCCTCAGGACCTCGATCACGCTCGCGTAGCTGTCGGAGCCGTGGCCGGCGGCCTTGGCCCGCTCCATGACCGACTTCAGGAGTTCGGGCAGGGCGTTGTCGACGCCTCGGGCCTCCGCAGCGTGGAGGAGGTGGTCGATGGCCGCAATCTGCACATCGATGGTGGCGTCGTCGCCGGGGTAGCGGCCGGCGTCCACCTGTGGCGCGTAGGCGCTGAGGAAACCGGCCACGGCGGTCAGCCAGCGGATCGCAATGGGAGTGAAGACCGCGGCTGGTGTCTTCTCCGCGCCGACCAGTGCGGCGCCGTGCAGCCAGCCGGTCATGGTGGACCACATCAGGCCGAGCAGGGCGGCATCGTAGAGAGAGGCCAGACCGGGGTCGGTGCCCAGATGCAGGGGGTCGCCCAGAGCCGCCAGGGTCGAGCGGTGAGCTTCGAAGACCACGCGCGGACCGCTGTAGAGGAACATCATCTCGGGACTGCCGACGCCGGGCGGGGTGGTCATGATCGCGCCGTCGAGATAGTCGGCGCCGTGGGAGCCGGCCCATGCGGCGAACTTGTGAGCCTGCTCGGGGGAGCCGGAGGTGAGGTTGACCAGGACCTTGCCCGAGAGGGATCCGGCGACGGGTTCGAGGACGGTGTGCAGTGCCTCGTAGTCCAGTACGCAGGCGACGATGAGTCGGCTCGCCTCGATCGCCTCCCGAGGCGTCGCGGCCAGACCGGCGCCCCTGTCGACCAGCGGCCGGGCCTTGTGCTCGGAGCGATTCCACACCGTGGTCGGGTGCCCGTGGTCCAGCAACGCACCGGCCAGGGCCGAGCCCATCAAGCCCAGTCCGACGACAGTGACGGCTTGGCGGTCGGTTTTCATGCCACAACTCCTTGTACATCCGCACGTGAAGGTTGATCACTCGCAGACCACACTCGCAGCATGCGGCGGCTGGGAACAGTGACACTGATGACGATCACCACCAAATTCCTGCCATACCCTTCAAGGCATGAGCGCAGGTTCCGTGGCCGTGGTCGTGTCCGAGGAGATCGGAGTCCCCTCGTGGGACCTGTACGAGTTGAGCATCCCCTGCACCGTCTTCGGCAAGCCGCAGTCCGATCTGGCCGACCCCTGGTACGACCTGCGACTGTGCGGGACGGGGGAACGGCCGGGGGACGCCGCGCCGGCCGACTCCGGGCTGGTGCTGCAGACTCGGTATGGACTCGACGACCTGGTCGGCGCCGACACGGTCATCGTGCCTTCGGTGCCCGACTCCTGTATCGAAGAGGGGAAACCGCTGCCACAGGCGCTGATCACGGCCCTGCGCCGGGCCTACGACGGGGGCGCCCGCATGGTCTCCCTGTGCACCGGCGCCTTCGCGCTCGCCGAAGCGGGGCTGCTCGACGGGCGTCCCGCGACAGCACACTGGATGCACACCGCTCTGCTGGCCGAGCGCTACCCGAAGGTACATGTCGACGACTCGGTGCTCTACGTCGACGACGGTGACGTACTCACCAGCGCCGGCCTGACCGCAGGACTCGACCTCTGCCTCCACCTGGTACGACGCGACCTCGGCGCGCACGTCGCCAACCAGATGGCCCGCCGGATGGTGGTGCCCGCCCACCGGCCCGGCGGCCAGGCGCAGTTCATCGACGTGTCCGTGCCCGCCGAAGACGACGAGGGACTGGCTCCCGTACTGGACTGGGCCCGAGCTCAGCTGGACCAGCCGCTGACGGTGCATGACCTGGCGCAGAGGGCCGCGATGAGCCCTCGCACGTTCTACCGGCGGCTCCAGGCGGCCACCGGGACGACCCCTCTGCAGTGGCTCCTCTTCCAGCGCCTGGGACGGGCCCGAATCTTGCTGGAATCGACCGACCTCCCGGTCGAGAAGATCGGGGAGCTCAGCGGGCTGGGCACGGCCAACAACCTCCGCCGCCACTTCCTCAGGCACATCGGGATATCGCCGAGCGACTACCGACGGGCCTTTCCCCGGACGATGCCCGAGTCATCCCCCTCCGCCCTCTGAGAGAGGTCTGATTCGCCCGTATCGGGGCGGGCGGGCAGGGCGTTGATCGAGCCCACCTTGACGGCATGGCGAGCGGCCCGGCTCTGGGCCTCTCGAAGTTCGAGAGCGAGCATCGGATGACAACGCCAGTTAAGCGAACCTCCAGAACCACAGTGAGTTCACGAAACTGAGCGCGTTGTCGTCAGGGCTGCTGTCACCAGAGATCAAAAAGCCTCAAACGTTGATCCGTCCGGGGCATCTTTGCTGGTCACATGATGTGGTCAGGGGCGGGGTCGAACCGCCGACCTTCCGCTTTTCAGGCGGACGCTCGTACCAACTGAGCTACCTGACCAAAAGCGGTCCTGACGGGACTTGAACCCGCGACCTCCACCTTGACAGGGTGGCGAGCACTCCAAACTGCTCTACAGGACCTTGCTTTGCGACTCGCTTAGCTTACCAGTCTTCCGGTGGTCTTCGACCAACCGTTTTCCCAGTAACGCTATACGCTCGCCGTGCCCCCAACGGGATTCGAACCCGTGCCGCCGCCTTGAAAGGGCGGTGTCCTAGGCCGCTAGACGATGGGGGCTAGGATTCCCGGTCGCCTTCCGTCGGAGACCTCTGAAGCATAGGGGACGATCGCCCCTGATGCCAAAGTGGCGGACCCGCGGCCGGCGTTGGCGTGCCACTCACGGATCCCGTTGGCGACGGGGCGTTCGTTGGCTCTGGAGAAATCATACGTCCAGGGTTCTCCTCCACGTGACGCTGGATGTACGCCGACTGCTCCCCCAGCCCGCCGAGCGTGATGTCGTCCCAGGCCTGGAGCCGTTTGGTCTCCTTGTCGAAGTACAGAACCGAGGCCTGCACGGGGGTGGGCTCGGCGTGCTCGAGCGCGCGCAGACCGGCGCCGCCCGTGGACCCCTGGACGAGTACGCGGGTGCCGGTGGGGAGCACGCTGGTGGAGCGGGCGTGGGCGTGGCCGGCCAGCACCATCGGGGTCGCGCCGGAGAAGCCGCGGCCGATCAGCGAGTCGTGGACGGCGACGAGGTCGGGTTGGTCGAGACTGCCGAGATGGGAACGACCGAACTGTGCCAGGGCGTTCGGGTCCGAGTCGGCCGCCACAGACTTGTCGGGAGTGAAGCGCGGATCGCCGAGGCCGTAGATCCTCAGGCCGGCCACAGTCTGGGTCTTGTCGTCCAGGACGATGGCGTTCTTCTGGGCGGCGACCGCCTTCTGGGTGACCATCGAGTCGTGGTTGCCGCGGATGAAGACGTACGGCACACCGAGGCGGCCGATCTCCTCGACGAACTTGTTCTCGGCCTTGGTGCCGTGGTCGGAGATGTCGCCCGTGTCGATGATCAGGTCGACGGCGAACTGTTCCTTCAGGGACCGGATGACGTTCCAGGCGATCGGGTTGATGTGGATGTCGGAGACGTGGAGCACCCGGATGGAGCGGGGATCGGCGTCGTACACGGGCAGGGTCGAGACCGTGTCGTACAGCTTTGAGACGTTCGTCACGAGCTTGGTGAGCTGGGAGCGGTACGACTCGAACTTGGTCACGATCGACTCGGCGCTGCCGACCAGGGACGGCGCGGCGGCGACCAGGCCGGTGTAGCGGGGCTCGACCAGGGAGTTCGGGCGGAAGGTGAGGGCGGCGAGCGCGCCGGTGGCGGCGAGGGCCACGGAGGCGGCCACCAGGCCGAGCAGCGCGACGCGCGGGCGCCGGAACACCATCAGGACGGCGATCAGCGCGCCCGCCCCCGCGCACAGGAGCGAGCGGATGATCAGGGCGCGCGCGCCGTCGAGCAGGTCGCGTTCGATGATCTCGGGGAGCCGGTCGGCCAGGCGCGGGTCCTCCAACAGGGTCTTGGCACGTTCCTGGTCGATGTTCTCGAGTGTGATGCGGAGTCGCAGCGGGGCGTCGTGGGTGTTGAACGTGAGCGTGCCGAGCGGGCTGGCGTCGACGACGGTCTCGCCGTCCCAGGCGGGACGGAGCGACATGCCGGTCTCGACGGGGCCCACCTGGGCGCTGAGAGTGCCGCTGAGGAAGATGCCCAGCCACGCGCCGATGGCGGCGACCAGGAGCACGACCAGGGCTCTGGCCAGGCGTGACTGGACAACGGCGGTCAACCTGTCGACGAACTTCATACAGTTTCTTACTTACCTGACCAGCGGGGCAGAATGGCAAGGGTGATTGAGGTTTCGCGGGAGAAGTTCGAGGAGCTGGTGGCCGAGGCGTTGGACACGATTCCTCCAGAGCTGACCCGTGTGATGAGCAATGTCGTCGTCACGGTGGTCGACGATCCGCCCGAACCCCACCTGTTGGGCCTGTACACCGGCGTCCCCCTCACCGAACGCGGCGACTGGTACTCAGGAGTTCTGCCCGACCGGATCGAGATCTACCGCAATCCGATATGCCAGATCTGCGATACCGAAGCGGATGTCATCGACGAAGTGCGCATCACCGTCGTCCACGAGGTCGGCCACCACTTCGGCATCGACGACGCCAGGCTGCACGAGCTGGGCTGGTAACCGCTCGCGGCGGGTTGACTGCTTTGGGTTGCGGCCTGCCAAGTGTTCAGGCACCTTAGGTGACATACTGAACACTCTGAGTCAGGCACAGCGGAGTCCAATGGGGGCCATGCGGACGCGACGGCTGCCAGGGCGGCACCGCCGTGATCTAGAACGTCAAGCCACCTATGGCGAGGTCATCGCCATCAGGGAGTTTCGCGCACTTTGGTACGGCCAGAGCCTGTCGCTGCTCGGCGACCAGCTCGCGCAGGTGGCACTGGCCGTGCTCGTCTACGACCGTACGGGGTCGGCGTTCGCGACCGCCTCGGTCTACGCGCTGACCTACCTGCCATCGATCCTCGGCGGCCCCCTCCTGGCGGGCCTGGCCGACCGGTTCGCGCGCAGGGGCGTCATGCTGATCTGCGACCTGATCCGCGCGGCGCTCGTCGCGGTGATGGCGCTGCCCGGTGTGCCGTTCCCGGTGCTGTGCGTGCTGGTGTTCTTCGTGGTGCTGCTCAGCGCGCCGTTCTCGGCCGCCCGTGCCGCGCTGTTGCCGGAGGTGCTGGAGGGCGACCGCTACGTCGCCGGCTCGGCGTTGCAGAACATGACGAACCAGGCCGTACAGATGCTCGGCTTCGCGGCGGGCGGCGCGATGATCGCCACCATGGGCCCCTACCGGGCCCTCGCGCTCGACGCGGCCACGTTCCTGGGCTCGGCACTGATCCTGGTCACCGGTGTACGGCGACGGCCGGCCGCGAGCGGCGACGGAGCCAAGCCGTCCATGTGGACGATGACGAGAGCGGGAGCGCGGCTGGTCTTCGGTGACCGGAAGCTGCGCACGCTCGTGCTGTTCGCCTGGCTCTGCGGCTTCTACATCCTGCCGGAGGGCATCGCCGCCCCGTACGCCGCCGCGCTCTACACGGGCGCGCTGCCCGTGCCGGTGATCACGGGATTGCTGATGGCCGCGATGCCGACGGGGACCGTGCTGGGGGCGTTCCTGTTCAGCAGGTTCGTGTCGCCGTCGGGGCGGCTGCGGATGATGGGCTGGCTGGCCATGCTCAGCTGCCTGCCGCTGGTCGTGACCGCGATGCGGCCACCGCTCGCCGTGGTGCTGGTGGCGTGGGTCGTGTCGGGCATCGGAGGGGCCTACCAACTGGCCGCGAACGCCGCGTTCGTCCAGCGCGTGCCCGCCGAGCGGCGCGGCCAGGCGTTCGGTCTCGTGCATGCGGGGTTGATGGCCGCGCAGGGCATCGGCATCCTGGCCGGCGGGCTGGCCGCGGAGAGACTCGGCCCGGAGCCCGTGGTCGCGCTGGCCGGCGTCATGGGGGTGACGTGTGCGGCCGTGCTCGCCATGATCTGGGCCGAGTCCCGTGAGGAGAGTGCCGCCCGCGGGAGTGCGCAGGCCACCGCCTGATCACTGCTGCGGCTTCTGCTCGTCACCCCACGTGTCGGTGTTGCCCTGCCAGTTGGATTTGCTCTGCTGCTTGCTCAGCAGGTCCTGGATGATCGAGGTGTCCTTGCCCTCCTCGGGCATGAGGAGCCAGGCGATCGCGTACACACCGATCCCGACACCGCCGAACAGCGTCGCGATGGCGAGCCCGATGCGGATGAGGTTGGCGTCGATGCCGACGTACTGTCCGACGCCCGAGCAGACGCCGGCGATGATCCGGCCGTTGTGGGTCCTGCGCAGTTGCTTGATGTTCTGTTCGTTCATGCCTCAAGCCTGCCCCTGAACCCGGTGTTCGCACATCAGGATTGCCCCTGGTACAACCCTGGTAGCCCCTTACTTTCGAGGAGAGGATCCGCGATGGACGACCTGCTGCGCCTCGACGACCGGCTCAGCGGTGACCAGAGGCTGATCCGCGACACCGTCAGCTCCTTCGTGGCCGACCGCGTCCTGCCGTACGTGGGCGACTGGTTCGAGAAGGCCACCTTCCCGGCGCGCGAGCTCGCGCCCCAACTGGGCGCGCTGGGCCTGCTCGGCATGCACCTCGAGGGCTACGGCTGCGCGGGCACGGACGCCATCTCGTACGGCGTGGCCTGCCGCGAGCTGGAGGCCGCCGACTCCGGCCTGCGGTCGTTCGTGTCGGTGCAGGGCTCGCTGGCGATGTTCCCCATCTGGCGGTACGGCTCCGACGAGCAGAAGGACGAGTGGCTGCCCCGGATGGCGGCCGGCGAGGCGATCGGCTGCTTCGGCCTCACCGAGCCCGACCACGGCTCCGACCCCGCCAACATGCGCACCCACGCCAAGCGCGACGGGTCCGACTGGGTGCTCAACGGCTCCAAGATGTGGATCACCAACGGCTCCATCGCCGACGTGGCCGTGGTGTGGGCGCAGACCGACGACGGGATCCGCGGCTTCGTCGTGCCCACCGACGCCCCGGGGTTCTCCGCCCCTGAGATCCACAAGAAACTGTCCCTGAGGGCATCCGTCACCTCTTCCCTCTACTTCGACGACGTCCGGCTCCCGGCCTCCGCCGTGCTCCCCGGCGTCTCCGGGCTGAAGGGGCCGCTGTCGTGCCTGTCGGAGGCGCGGTTCGGGATCATCTGGGGGGTCGTGGGGGCCGCTCGCGCGTGCCTGGAGGCCGCGGTCTCGTACGCCAAGACGCGCGTGCAGTTCGACAAGCCGATCGGGGCGTTCCAGCTGACGCAGGAGAAGCTGGCGTGGATGTACGTAGGGGTGGCCCAGGCCGGGCTGACCGCGTTGCACCTGGGGCAGCTGAAGGACGCGGGGCAACTGGAGCCGCGGCAGATCAGCTTCGGCAAACTGGCCAACGTACGCGCCGCGCTGGACATCGCCCGGCAGGCACGATCGATCCTCGGGGGCAACGGGATCACGCTGGAGTACCCTGTGATCAGGCACATGAACAATCTGGAGAGTGTGCTGACATACGAGGGCACTCAGGAGATCCACACGCTGGTGCTGGGCGAGGCGCTGACCGGGCTGTCCGCTTACCGCTGAGGGGGGCGGGAAGTGCGTCGCGTGGAGGGCGGTAATCTCTGTACCCTTGCTGTTGCAGGGGGCGTTAGCTCAATTGGCAGAGCTGCGGACTTTTAATCCGTAGGTTCCGGGTTCGAGCCCCGGGCGCCCTACCACTTCACACCCTCGAATCCCGCCGCTGAGCTGGGCTTTCTTGCTGGTACCGCTCGTGCCCCGCAGGCAGGTGGATGCCGCCGGAAGCAGGCGTGTGCCAGTCATCGCGGAATATACGCGGAATGGAGCCTCTGCAGGCCCGGCACCTCGTGATCGTCGGCTCTCCCTTGCCAGTCATGGATCAAGGGTCTTCACCTGCGCTTACGCAGCCCATCCCGAGGCGGAATCTCTCTGCCGGATGTGCGCTATCCCTTGACGGGATAACTTCGAAACGTGAGCGTGTAGTCACCGGCAGTCCAAGGACGCAAGGGAAACGGCAGATGCCCGCAGATGCGGCAGAACCGGTCGTTGTATCGGCTGACCAAGGTCAGCGAGATCATGAAGGGCTCCGTCCAGGTCACCTCACTGGACGTCTTCGAACGCGTCGCCGAGGGCCTGCGCATGCCCAACCCCGCCCGCCTGACTCTCGGCCTGCCCCCACGTCATCACCGGTGTCCCGCTTCGCCGCACACGCCGAGGGATGGGACACCAACAAGTGCCCTGCTTAGCGTGGAACAAGTCGCTGTCGGCCAGCGGCAACAAGACGACACCCAAGACGTGGACGTGCTGACGCTGGCCTGGATCGCCGGAAGGCTGGACGCACACGTGGACCGCCGAACCATCCTCATCCTCGCCGCGGGAATGACCGCCGAAGCCGCCGCCATCATCGCCGACCCCTGGGCCGGGCGCCGCGTGCCGGCCCCGCCGTATCAACCGAACGCCCCGGCCGGGGTTGCCGCGCCGCCGCACAGATGCAGCCCTACGATCGCCACTGCATGGCTGGACGCCGTACGTGCTTGGGGGCGATCGACGATCCAGGGTTCGCTCCTCACCCTGGCTCACCGGAAACGCGGGCAAAGCCCCGAGGAGTGGTGGGTTTTCAGGTTGAGCCTCGGTGTCTACTTGCCGTTGTCGATCGCGGTGATGCCGCCGGTGTCCGCTGGTTGGTTTGAGTTGGGTCGTGGACTCCTCGGACAGGTAGCGGCGCTCGCGTGACTGCCGCTCGTTGTGCATGTCCGGTCGCTGGGTTAGCGGTGTCGCCGGTACTGCAGATAGACGAGCCCGTTGCTGGAGGCGGTGCTGGAGACCAGGTCGAGCTGATAGGACTTGGGGACGCCGTCGAACAGCCGGGTGCCCTCGCCTGAAACGTAGGGGAACATGCTCAGCTGGAGCTCGTCGATCAGGTCGAGCCGCATGAGCGACCGCCAGAGGCTGACGCCGCCCCAGACCACGATGTGGCCGTCGCCGCCCAGCCTGAGCTTGTCGATCTCGTCTGTCGTGTCGCCAGCGGCGATAGTGGTGTTGGCCCAGTCGGCCGTCTTCAGGGTCCGGGAGAAGACGACCTTGCGGCCGGCGTTCAGGATGTCGGCGAACGGGTGGTCGGTGGACGTTGTCATGGCCCCGGCGATGCTCTCGTAGGCGGTGCGGCCCATGATGTGCGCGTAGGCGCTCTGGAGAAAGTCGAGGTGCGCCGGGTCGTCGGGCTCACGGTTTTCGGGCAGGTCGAAGCAGAACTTCCAGAACTCGGTGCCCTCGTCGGCGAGGAGGCCGTCGAGGGAGTAGTTGAACACTGTCGCTATCAGCTTCCGCATGATCAAAACTCCGTGGTCTCGGGTCGTCTGGGGACCGTGCTTGCCGGGGGGGCGTGCGTGTCCCGGGCCGCAGCGCTCGCGTGGCCGCGGCGTCTGTGGCCTGTCGCTAATGCTCTAGACAACACTGCCGCCCGGAAGTCATCGGTGCCCGGTCTACTGGCTGGATGGAGCCGTCGCCAGTTGCAGTTTCTGTTGCAGTTCCACGCCGTTCAGGAGCGTTCTGGGAAGACCGCACACAGCCACTGACCTGCATTGAACGATCCGGAAGGCTCGAACTGGATCTTTTAGTCCGTAGGTTCCGGGTTCGAGCCCCGGGCGCCCTACCACCCCACACCCCACCTGACATGGGATTTCTCGGTTCTCGAGAGCCTCGCGCGAGGCCGAGATTCGATCTGTTCTCCGCGCTGTTCGCTCCCTCGGGCCGACAAGCGGTGATCGCCTGCCCGTCGTCCGCCGATCGTCGAGGGAATGCGAGCTGTTCCATGCCGGCGTTCCCAGTCGATGGTGAAGGCGGTGCGGTCGTAGCCGTTGCGGGTGCGGGCTTGGACGGAGTTGTCGTTCCGCAACGGCGTGATCAGCCTCACCTGGTGCTGCTGGCGGGCGGCGACGATCAGTTCGGCGGAGGAGTAGCCGGCATCCATGTAGTGCTCGGCGGGCAGAAGGCCGCGCCGGACCAAGTGCTGGTGGATGGTCTCGGTCATCGCCGTGTCGGGCACGGTGGCCTCGGTGGTGGCCACGTTCGTGATCAGGTTCGGCGGCCTCATGTCGAGGTCGGCGCCGAAGTCGGTGCCGCCGGTGTCGGCGAGGATGTCTTGGGGGTCGGCGCTGCGCTGGCAGGTTTCGCTGATGTGCACCTTGTAGCCGTTCCACATCAGCTCGCTGCCCTTGGCCGCCCAGCGGGCATCGAGGTCATAGGGCGAACTCAGCCGGTATCTGCCCGGCGGCAGGCCCTCGCCGCCCGATGCGAGGTCCTGCCGCCGTTTGATCACCTGCCGTCCCCGCCGATCAGTGGTGCGCACATAGTGCTGGATCAGCATGACGCGCAGAGTGTCGACGGCCGCAGGTGGCGCAGCCAGGTCGGGGAGAACGGCGCATACACGGCCTCGACCAGCGCATACCCATCCGCCCCATAGACCCGCGCCAGTTCCTTTTGCTTGGTCTCGGAGGTGGGCATCCGCCAGGAATCGGCCCGCAGCCGATAGCGTCCGGCCCAGCCGGGCACCTCCAGCACCTGTTGCACCCAGCCGGGCTCGGCCACCGCCAACGCCTCCAACGCGGCCCGCACACATTCCCCGGCCAACTCCACCCTGTTCACATCCCGCACCGCGGAGACCACATGCGTGGAGTCGGTGCGCTGCTTGCCGCCCGCCGCCAGCATGCCGCGCTCCTGCAACGCGGCAAGCAGCAGATCCAGCGGCTTTCCTCCAGCTCGTGGGCGATCACTCGGGGGCGGAACTCACTCAGCACGCTCGCATCGAAGCCCGGGTCGTCCAGGTTCAGGCCGAGAGCGTACTTCCAGGTCAGATCGGTGGCCACCGCCTCAGCGGCCTGCCGGTCGGTGAGGTTGCCCACCCGCTGCAGCACCGTGATCAACGCCAGCCGTCCCGGCGACCAGCCCGGCCTGCCCTCCTTACCGAAGGCGCCTGCGAACGCCTCATCGGCGAACACCTCACCCCATCAGATCACGAACCAGTCGACACCGCGCGAGTTAACCAGCTGGGTCCTACAGGGTCCACATGCTCGGCACCACTGCCCACCCGGCCGCCACCTGGGTCATCCAGGCGTTCAAGAATCTCGTGATGGATCTGGAGGACGCGGGCTGCCGGGCGCGCTATCTGATCAGGGACCGGGATGGGAAGTTCCCGGCCCTTATGGAGGGGGATCCTCGCCGACAGCGGTATCCACACGGTGCTCACCGGTATCCGGATGCCGCGGATGAACGCGGTCATGGAGCGGTGGGTGCAATCATGCCGCCGTGAGCTCCTCGACCGCTGCCTGCTCTGGAACGAACGCCACCTGCGGCACGCCCTGCGCGAACATGAGAAGTTCTACAACGAGCACCGAGCCCATCAAGCGCAGGACCAGGCGGCTCCACTACGCGCCGTCCCGGACCCAACCACCGATCCGGCCACAGTCGTCGGCCTGAACGTACGCCGACGAGATCGGCTCGGCGGAGTCCTCCACGAATACTCGCATGCCGCTTGAACTGCATGGACGGAGTTCCGGCAGGCGCAGGCTCCCCGCCCGTACATGTCCCGGCTGCGCATCACGGCCTGGACCGCAGCCTGCCGATGGTGGCCTGAGCGGATTTTGCCGTGCCGACCGGCGTCACGGTGAACATGGGCTCGCTGGACGCGAAAACGACCCCGGCGTGTTCGCGCCGGGGTCGTCCCTTCCAGGCCTTGCACGTGAGAGTGCAGGTCCTACATACAACTCTACAGCCGACCGAACCCGATTCCTCGTCAATCGAGCTGCTAATTCCAGGACGGCCGCAAAGGTGTCAATCACGGGGCCGGCTTCTCCGCTACAGGTACTGCCCCGCCTCGGCGCTGTCTGTCTTCGACACCCGCACCAACACCACGTTGGCCAGGTTAATGACCACGCCGTTCGTCTCGGTCTCCCGGTCGTACCTAGCGCGGGTCAAAACCAGGCTGCGCTGCTCGTCAAGAGCGCGAGCGATCACCTCGAGCGCTCCCTGCTCTCCGTCGAAATCTTTACTGATCATGGAGATGTCTTCACCGTTTAGTGAGTGAAATCGAATGATCAGCACGCAGTTGTCAGGCACTGTCGGCCCCTTTCATTAGAGCCGGATTCAGGCAGCGGCTCAAGCCTGGGCTCTGTGCGGTCCCCCGGGCGATCTCCCCTGAGGGACAATGCCCGTCCACGGGGCCTTCCTGGCCGCGCGCAGGTCCGAGGCTCAGCCGTACGGCGGATGCTTCGGCCGGAGGTCTGGATGGAACGCGAGCGGCGGGTGAGGTGACTTGCCTTGTCGTCATGATCGACCGGCCGTCTCGGCCCGACTGGGGCCGCAGCGGTGGAACGCCTCGGACGGCGCCGTCGTGATTGCCGGCGCGTTGAATATCTTTAGCGACTCCATTGTACTCGCTTCGATGGAATTCGGTTCGATCAGTGCTTTCCGGGGAGAATTTTTGGACGTATATTGAAGATGTTGCTTTCGGCCTACGTAGCCGATGCAAGGCGCGGGGCGAGCCGGAAAGGCTTGGAGCTTCTTTCATGTACGGCACGGGCAGTGAAAGGCGAACTGAAGGCGGTGAAAGCGCTTGTTCCCTAAAGATCTGTCGAAGAGCGTGTAATAGACTTTACCGAGGATATTTTGAACGCTGGCGGTCGTGTCGGCGCCGTCCGAGGCGTTGCACTACTTGCGGTCCCAGTCGGGCCGAGACGGCCGGTCGATCATGACGACAAGTCAAGCCACCCCGCTCCAGACAATTCCCGCCGCTCGCGTTCCACCGAGACTCCGGCCGAGGCATCCGCCGTACGGCTGCCCCTCGGACCTGCGCGTGGCCACGTAGGGCCAGTGGACGGGACATGGTGGCCCCGCTCGACCGACGCGGCGGCCGAACTCCCGGCTCTCATCGCAGCCGTCGACCAGCGCCTCGGGGAGATGGCCCTTCGAGTCGGGCTCCATGTGGACGTCTGGGACAACATCCCGCACCGGATCGCTGCTCCCGGCCGGGCGGTCAGGGTGGGATGGTTCCGATCCATGAACGGCGGGTCCTCCACGGGTGTCATCGCCGACCCGAGCATCGCGCGGGACCTCTCTGGTTTTGGCCGAGCAGGTCGACGAGTGGACGAGGCCCGGCGCTGCATGGGCCTGGACATCCTGGCCAAGACCCGCATGCGGGTGATCACCGGCGACAGACCGCAGCACAATCCCATCCCTCAGACACTTACCGCTTAACCTGCAGAAACAGGATCACGCGAAGGTCAACTCATGCACACCACTTCGCTGGACGTGACCCAGAGCATCGGAGCTACGTCAGGTTCGCTGGGACGGGACATCAACGGCGGCCAGAGCGGGCTTGGGCGGTTGAGACCGTGGCGGAAAGCGGTCGTGGGTCAGCGGCGATTGGTGCGGCTGGTCCCGGTGTGGGCGGTGATGGCCGGCACCTTCACCGGTTGCTCCCGCAGGGCTTCGGACAGCCGCCGGTCGACATCGACGGGCAGATAGCGGGGCGGTCAGCGGGGGTATACCGGGGTTGAAGGGGGCCGACTGGCGCCGGCGGGGGCGACCGGCCGCATAGGCACCAGGAGCAAGCGGCCAGAGCCGTGATGAGCGTGTCGGCCGCCATGGGTCGGCGCGGCGAGGGGGACGTCATTAAAGGGAATCCAGCCGGGTCGGAACGCGAGCTCCTAACGGCACGGCGGTGTTGACGCCGATGGCGACCTACTCGTTCAGGTTGTACGTGGCAGGGCAGACAGCGCGGTCGCTGGCCGCGGTGGCGAATCTGCGGGCCCTGTGTGACACCTATCTTCCCGGCTGCCATGAGATCGAGGTCATCGATGCCGCCGAACAACCGAATCTCGCGGAGGAGGAGCGGATTCTGGCCATCCCAATCGTGATCAGGACCAAGCCGCTCCCAAGTTTCCGGGTTATCGGAGATCTGTCCGATCAGGCTCGGGCTGCAGCTTTGCTCGGCCTTCCTGAGGTGGGCAGATCGTCCCCAGAAGGGCAGGCACAATGACGGGCAGTGCCACGGTCGGGCGGACACCGACCGGTATCAGCGGCTTCGACAACATCGCCATCGGGGGGCTTCCTACCGGCCGGTCCACGCTCGTGGCCGGCACGACCGGCACCGGGAAGACGCTGTTCTGCCTGGAGTTCCTCGCCCGGGGCATCGCCGGTTTCGGCGACCCCGGCGTGTTCGTCGCCTTCGACGAGACACCCGAGAATCTCCGCCGCAACGTCGGCTCCCTGGGCTTCGACATCGCACGCTGGGAGGCCGAGGGAAAGTGGACGTTCGTCGACGCCTCGCCGGAGGCCGGTGAGCAGACGCCCACCGTGGGGACGTATGATCTCGGCGCGCTGATGGCCCGCGTCGATCGCGCCGTGCGTCAGATCGGCGCCAAACGGGTCTCCTTGGATTCGCTCGGCGCGGTCTTCATGCGTTTCGATGATCGGGAACTCATTCGCCGGGAGTTGTATCGGCTCGCCCGGGTCTTGGAGTCGCTCGAGGTCACCTCGGTCCTGACCACCGAGCGTGACGCGGAATACAACCACATTACCCGGCAAGGCGTCGAGGAGTTCGTATTCGATAACGTCATGATCATGCGGAACGTCATGCGGAGCGAAAGACGACACCGGACGATCGAGATTGTCAAGTTCCGCGGCACCACTCACCGCACTGGGGAGTGGTTGTTCACCATCGACCCGAAAGACGGGTTGGTCATCATCCCGGTCGCGTTCCTCGTGCCACGTGACCGAGCATCGCAGGAGCGTGTCTCCACCGGTAACATTGAGCTGGATGCCATGGTGGGCGGCGGTGTCTTCCGGGACGCGGTAGTCCTGCTCATCGGGTCGTACGGCGGCGGAAAGACCCTGGCGGCTCTGCAGTTCGCCGATGCCGCGTTCCGGGCGGGCGAACGCTGCCTTTTCCATGCCTTCGACGAGACTCGCGGGCAACTCGGCCGCAACGCCGCTGGCTGGGGTCTGGACTTGGACGTCATGGAGGCGTCGGGACTGCTCCGAGTAACTGCCACGTACCCGGAAGTGGCCTCAGTGGAGGATCATTTCCTGCGTATCAGGAGAGACACTGCGGACTTTGCCCCCGCTCGGCTCATCATCGACGGTCTCTCCGCCCTTGAGCGGAGAGCGACGCCGCGGACACTGCTGGATTTCGTCATCGCACTGGGCGGGGTCGTGCGGCAGCACGAGATCACGACCCTGTTCACCTCCGCACCGACCGGCGGGGGAACGCCGATGTTCACAGCGCCGATCATGGAGATCGCCAGCATCGCCGACGTGACGATCCTGCTGCGCTACATCGAAGGGGCGGGTGGGGTCCGGCGTGCCATCGCCGTCCTGCAGACGCGCGGCTCGGCACATGACCACACCATCCGCCAGGTCTCCATCGACGGTGCCGGTATGCACATCGGTGACCCCTTTACCGAAGCCTTCCACATGCTCCCCGACGCCGCCGTACTGCCACGCCACCCGGAGTGGCCGACCGACCCAGAGCGCGCAACGGCCGGGGACCAGGATGAGGGCTGATGGGTGAGCCCCGCGACAGCGCGGAGAGGCCGAACGCCGAACCGATGCGGCCCTCCGATCTCAGGCGCGACGCCGGACATATGGTCATGGCGGTGCTGGCGGACGGGATCGTCGCGGTCGACGAGGACGGTGTGATCCGGATCTGCAACCCCGCCGCCGAGGAACTGCTCGGTCGGCCGTCGGACGAACTCATCGGCACCCCGTTCGGCTACCCGGTCGTCAACGGCGAATCGACCGAGATCGACCTGATGCTGCCCGGCGGCCAGACGCGAGTGGTCGAGATGCGCGCCACCACCGCGACGGTGGCAGGAGAACACCTGTACGTCGCCGCGCTGCGCGACGTCACCCTCCGGCGCGAGGCCGAACAGCAGCTCGAAGCAGAACTCGAACGCCACAGCATGGTGATCGCCGTGGTCGCCCATGAAGTCCGCAACCCGCTGACGGGGATCGGCCTGCTGGTGGACATGCTGCGTGAGCCCGGGGAGAGCTTTTCCGACGAGGAGCGTGCCGACGTTCTCGACCGCATCGCGGTTCGCACGGCCAATCTCCAGGCACTAGTCAAGAAACTGCTCACCGTGGCGAAGATCGATGCGAACGCCGTGCGGGTCTCTGTGGAGCCGGTGCCGGTGCTGGAGGTGATCCTCGAACGGCTGGCCGAGTTCGCCGATCGGCCCAAGGACGTGTACGTGTCGTGCGATCCCCAAGTCCGGGCTCTGGTGGATCGTAGCGAGTTGTCAGAGATGTTGATCAACTATCTGGAGAACGCCTTCCGATACGGAGCCCCACCGTTCGAGGTACGGGTGGCCGAGCAGCCCGACGGCGTGGAGATCCGGGTGTGCGACAACGGGCCCGGCGTGCCCGAAGCGTTCCGGCCGAGCCTGTTCGAGCGGTTCAGCCGTGAATCGCGCACCCAGCGGGAGACCAAGGGCTCGGGGTTGGGTCTGTGGATCGTCCAAAGCCTGGCCCGGGCCAACGGTGGCGACACTTACTTCGAACCGGGCGAACAAGGAGGCGCTTGCTTTTGCCTGCGTCTACCCCAGGCACCGCCGTTCTGAGCGTTCGCCCCCTTGGACCGGGGGTCATCACCGACCGGTTCACCACTGCCGCCACCCAGCTCGGCTCTGGGAAGCCCACCCGCTGCACCGTGATCGGCCCGACAGACGGGCGGGGCGGCGGCCCAGCCGGTCGATGATCGACGACCCTTGCCGACCGATGAACTATAGTCGTCCGCCGTGGCCGAATCCTCCCCCTATCTGACCGCGACGGCGGGCGCCTACGACGCCGTCGCCGACCTCTACGCCGACTTCGTCCGAGACTCGCTCGACCGCCTGCCACTGGATCGCGCGATACTCGCCGTGTTCGCCGAACTCGTACGGGCTGCCGAACCCCGGCCCGTCGCCGAGGCCGGCTGCGGCCCCGGGCACATGACGGCCCACCTGCGTAACCTCGGACTGGACGCCTTCGGCATCGACCTGTCTCCCGCACTGATCGACATCGCCCGCAAAGACCATCCTGACCTGCGTTTCGAGGTCGGTTCGATGGGCGCCTTCGACGTGGCCGACGGCGAGCTGGGCGGTCTGCTCTCCTGGTACTCCGTCATCCACATCCCACCACCGGAGCTGCCGCCGTACTTTGCCGAGTTCCGCCGGGTGCTGGCTCCGGGTGGTTACCTCCTGCTCGGTTTCTTCGAATCCGAGGGCGGTCCGGTGCTGCAGTTCGACCATAAGGTCGCGCCGGCCTACCGGTGGCCGATCGACGACTTGGCCGACCTGGCCCGCAAGGAAGAGTTCGTCGAGGTGGCGCGGATGTTGCGCGAGCCCTTGGAAGATGAACGATTCCGCCGCGGCCACTTGCTGATGCGCAAACAATCCGCCGCCATGTGCTGATGCGCGCACTGTAGGCCCCGGCACCGCACACCAGACGGGCGGGCACGCGGGCGGCCTGGCACGGAACAGGCACGCCCGCTGCCCGAATGCGCCACGAAACGCGTCCGCCCGCTACCGCAGACCAGACGCCACCTCGATGTGCCGCACCACATGCGGCAGATCCCACGTTGGCAGCCGTTGCTCAAGCTCCTTCAACCGGGGCACCAAGAAGTCCGCGCTCCGCCTCCGTGAGCACGTCACCGGCATCCAGGCACTCTCTTACACATTCACTCAGCTCTGAAAGAGCCGGATTTCCGCTCCCCATCTCCCGCCCGGAACGGAAATCTGCCCATGCTCAGTCGGATCACCCCGGCCGGCACCGCCGCCCTCAGCCTGCTTCTCATACCCTCGGCGCACGCGCAGACAGCCGACGGGTGGGACGACCACCCCCGGTTCCTGATCAGACAGAGAAGACGGAGAGGCAGAAGAACCGATCTTGCCTGAGCCACCGTCTCAGGCTGCTCCGCAGGTCACGAGCCCTCCGACGGCTTTTGAAGTGGCACAGCGGATGTGCCCTCGTGGGTGACACGTTCACGCGGCACGCCGGCGGACGGCTTCGCGGGTTCTCTGGCAGGCGAGTCCATCGGGAGCGCTGTGCCCGGCCCCAAGGTCGCGGCGGCCTCGACGAGGATCTCGCGCAGCCAGGTCCTGAAGTCGTCGTCGTAGAGCCAAGGGTTCCAGGTCAGGTTGATGCCGAGGCCGTGGAGGGGGAACGGAAACTCCTCGATGCGCAGGCCGAGGGATTCGCGCAGCGCGGTGGCGACCCTGAATCGGTGTACTGCCACGCCGCCAGAGCCGGCCACCAGCTGCGGGATGAGCAGGTTGTCGGGGACGAGGTGTCGCACCCGGTAGGGGATCTTCTGTTCGTCCAGCACGGCGTAGGGCAGGAGGCGGTGCGGAACCCCGTCGAACACCACGTGCGGCAGTGTCGTCAGGAGTTCCGTGGCGTTCGCGTCCTCGGGGGCGTCGGGGCCCGCGATGACGACCCACCGGTCGTCGTACAACCGCTCACGCGGAAGGGTCGTGGCGAACGCGTTGGAATGGAGCACCACGTCGGCCCCGTTCTCGGTGAAGACCGTCTCGGGGAACATCGTCATGGTCCGCAGCCGCAGAACGGCGTGGGGTGCGCGGTCGGCCAGCAGGCGGGCGATGGCGTTGCCGATGACGAGCACGGTGCTGCTGGTCATCGCGACGGTGACGACGCGGCGGTCGGCGGCGGGGTCGAAGGGGCGGGAGTCCACGATCCGCGCGGTCTGGTGCAGCGTCTGCCGCAGGGGGGCGAGGAGTTCGGTGGCGCGGGGCGTGAGGACCATCGTGTTGTTCTGCCGCACGATCAGTCTGTCGCCGAGCAGGCGCCGCATGCGGCGGAGTGCGTGACTCATCGCCGGCTGCGAGAGGCCCACCTTGGCAGCCGCCCGCGTCACCGATCGCTCTTCCAGCAGGGCCAGGAGAGGCACGAGCAGGTTGAGGTTGACGGAGGCCAGGCGTGCGAGCTCCGCATCGGTCGCGGACTCCGCGGGGCCGTCGCTCATCGCCCGACATTCACTGGGTGCATGTCGCTAATGATAAGCATTCATTTGACCGCAATCCACGCCGCTACCAGGCTTTTCCTCAGCTGGGTCGGCGGGGGACGCCGCCCCGTGAATCAGGGGAGGGCGCCATGCAGATCATCCTTAACCGACCGCGCTGCGAGGGCCACGGCCTGTGCGAGGAGGCCGCGCCGCATCTGATGCACCTGGACGATGAGGGCGAGCTCGTCCTCGACCGGGAGGAGGTCGACGGCGCGGACCTCGACGCCGCTCGGGCCGCGGCGCGCGTCTGCCCGGTCGCCGCGCTGCGACTGGCATGACGGGGGCACCGATGAAGCGTGTCGTCGTCGTGGGCAACGGGATCGCCGGACTGACCGCGTGCGACTCCTTGCGGGATGCCGGGTTCGACGGGGAGCTCACCCTCGTCGGCGACGAGCGGCACGCGCCGTACAGTCGGCCGGCCCTGTCGAAGGCCGCGCTCCTCGACGGTGCGGAGATGACGTCCCATCATCTGCCCGAGTCGACCCACGGAGCGGCCGAGCTGCTCGGCGTCAGTGCCTCGGGACTCGACGCCGAACGGAAGATCGTTCATCTCGACGACGGCACGGACCTTCCCTACGACTCCCTGGTCGTCGCCACGGGGGCGCGGGCCCGGCGCCTGTGCGGCGACGGCCCGGCGGACGAGGCGGAAGCGGCCAGGGAGCTGACGTTGCGCGGCCTCGACGATGCGCTCGCCCTGCGGGCCCGGCTCGCGGGCAAGCCATCGGTGGTCGTCGTCGGGGACGGGCCGCTCGGGATGGAGATCGCCTCCGGCTGCCTGGCCGTCGGGTGCGAGGTCACCCTGGTAACCCGCGGACGCCCTCTGCTGGGGCAGCTGGGACCGTACCTCTCCGACGTCTTCGTCTCCGCCGCGCGGGAGCACGGGCTCACGATCGTGTCGTCGCCCTCGGCTCGCCCGGTGACGGCCGGCGGACACTGTGTCGTACGGCTCGGCGAGGGCGCCGTTCTGGAGGCCGAGCTGGTGGTCTCCGCGGTGGGGGACGTCCCGAACACCGAGTGGCTGGCGTCGAGTGGGCTCCTGACCGATGGCGCGCTGGTGGTCGATTCGCGTGGGCGGGTGCGGCCGGACATCGTGGCCGCGGGGGATGTGGCGGCCTTTCCGACCCCGTACGGGATCCGCCGGGTGCCCCTGTGGACCAGTGCCGTCGAGCAGAGCAGGGCAGCGGCCGTTGCGCTGGTCCGGGGTGACGAGGCCGACGAGCTCGACTTCCATCCGTACTTTTGGACGGAGCAGTTCGGCATCAGCCTCAAGGCGAGCGGCTACCTGCCGCTGGACGGCGTCCCGGAGTGTGTCGACGGCGACCTGGACGGCGGCCGTGCACTGCTGAACTGGCCTCGGCGGGACGGACCCGGCACCGCCGTCGCGGTCAACTACCGGATCCCGGTGCCGCGGCTGCGGCGGCTGAGCCGCGGCGCCGCACCGGCGGTGTAGTCCGGCAGCGATGACGAAGGTGCCACCCGGGTTCCGGGGGGCACCTTCGTCGTGCCGGGTTCAGGCTGCCTCGATCTCCACGACGGGCAGTGTGTCGAGGCTGCGGGTCATGTTGTTGATGCGCCGTTCGCCGGGTCCGACGGCGAACCGGCGGACTCGCCGGGCCAGCGCGCCGATCACCGCGAACGCCTCCAACCGGGCGAGGCCCTGGCCCGCACAGCCGTGCGTGCCGTAGCCGAAGGACAGGTGGTCGGCGGGGTTGCGTCGGACCTGGAAGCTGTCGGGGTCCTGGTAGTGCCGTGGGTCGCGGTTGCCGGCCGCCAGGAGAACCGCGGCCTGCGCGCCGGCGGGGATGACCGTTCCGTCGATCTCGACGTCCTCGGTGACCAGCCGTCCGAAGATCGGGGCCGGTGCCTCGTACCGCAGGACCTCGTTGAAGGCGGACGGAATCAGCGACGGGTCCTCGCGAACGAGGTCGAACTGGTCGGGGTGGGCCGCGAAGAGCGCGATGGCGTTGCCGATGGAGGCGATCGTCGTGTCCATCCCCGCCGCGACGTACTGGTGGATGATCATCCCGCAGCTCTCGTACGGGATCTCCCCACGCTCGGCGGCGGCGAAGATGGCGCGGCCCATGCTGCCCTCGGCCAGTTCCTCCTCCTTGATGTGGTGCGCCCACTCGAACAGCTCGCCGGCGACCGGGAAGTTGGCGACCGTGCGCTCGTTCATCGGGCCGAGCACGTTGAAGGCGGCGTATCCCCAGTCGAGGATCTTGTCCCTGACGTCTCCCTGCAAGCCGATGAGATCCACCACGACCGCCAGCGGCAGCGCCCGCGCCAGGTCGTCGATCGCGTCGAACGTCCCCCGCTCGATGAGTTCCGCGACCATGGCGTCGGCCTTCGCGTCGATGCCGGCCTTGAGCTTGCGCACCGCACGCGGGGAGAGGTTCTCCGTCAGCGCGCTGCGCAGCCGCTGGTGGTCCGGGGGGTCGGTGGCCAGGGACGTGCCGGCGAGAGCGGCGTTCATCCGGTCGTTGAAGGCGACCGCCCGGGAAGAGAAGACCCGCGGGTCACCCAGCGCCGCCCGGACCGGTGCGTAGCGGGTCAGCGCCCATACCCCGGTTGCCGGGAGGTGGACCACCGGGGCCAGTTCCCGGAGCTCGGCGTAGACCGGGTAGGGGTCCAGCAGGACCTCGTCGGAGAAGAGGTCGACGTCGGGGATTCCCCGCGTGGCCACGGCCATTCTGCGCACCTCACATGATGTCTGGAATCACGAAGGTGAGGGCGAGCCACACCTTCGCGAGTTTCGAAGGGGACGTCGGGGACTGCTCTCTGCGCCCCGTACGCCGCTTCTGGCATTCAAAGGGACGGGAGAGCATGTCACAAATGCATAGTCCTCATGAGGATCATGCAGCCGCCGAATGCCACCACTGTGACCTGCGGGTGCGGCCGGTTAGCGGTCAGTGGCGCCCGATCGAGCCGACCCAGCTCTCTGTGAGGACGTCCAGCATCTCGTCGCGCTCGACACCCCAGGTCCCCGGTTTCCAGTGGCGGGCGACGTAGTCGAGCTCGGTGATGGCGATGACGCCGCGGAGCTGGCGGGTGCCGGCTGGGAACCGGTCGGCACGGTCGAGCCCCTCCTTGATGTCACCGATGGCTTCGTTCAGCCACTCGTCGAGGAGCGCGCGGATATCGGGGTCAACGGCTGCGGCCTCGAAGGCGGCCGTGGTGTAGGGGCGAATCGCATCCCATCGTTCCGAGGTCGACGCGAGCCACGCGCGGATCCGCTCTCCCGAGCCGTCCTCGACCACGGCGACCAACTCACGCTCGGTCGACCCGCGCTCGGCAGAGGGGAGCCGGTCGAGCGCGGCGTTGAGCCGCTCCGAGATGAGGGCCTTCATCAGATCGACCTTCGAGGGGAAGTACGCGTAGAAGGTCACCCGCGTCGTCCCCGCCGCCGACGCGATGTCGTCGACCGTGGTCGTCGCATAGCCCTTCGCCCCGAACAGGTCCAGACCGGCGTCGAGCAGGAGCTTTCGCGTCATCTCCTTCTGTGCCTCACGCAGCGTCGCCATGCCCGTCAGCATAGCGCGACGGCTGCGTTCTGCTCTTACTGATCGTTCTGAATACGTATTGCTCAGACTCTTGATGCCATGTCAAGTTATATGACACCTTGCACATCAACCAGGTGGTCGCGCTCACATCGGGTGGCCGATCCCGAGCTGCCGGAACCGATCGTCCGGCCCATCGACAAGGAAGAAACCGCAATGACGCAGACCGCTGCGCGCAAGCAGGGCTACACCGCCACGGTGGTCGCCGGCTGCTTCGCCGTGCTCCTCGCGCAAGTGGCGTACTCGCTGCCCGGCGCGCTCAATGGCACCTTCCAGCAGGAGTTCCAGACCTCCGGTGCCGCACTGACCTGGATCACGGCCGCCTTCGCCATCCCCATGGTCGTCTTCGAGCTGACCACCGGCGTGATCGGTGACCTGTTCGGTCGCAAGCGGCTGCTGCAGGCGGGCGCTCTGCTGACCGTTGCCGGCTCGCTCGTCAGCTCCGTCGCCGAGACGGTCCAGATCCTGTGGATCGGGCAGGTCGTCGCGGGTCTCGGAGCCGCGATCCTCTACCCGATCTCGCTCGCCATGCTGGCCGCGGTCAGCCCGTCGCAGGAGTCCCGTTCCAAGGCCATCGCCGTCTGGGCCGGCTTCCTCTCGATCGGTGCGGCGATCTCCCCGCTGATGGGCGGGTGGCTGGCCGCGGAGGGCAACTGGCGAGCGTCGTACATCGTGGTGGTCGCGGTGGCGGTCGTCTCGATCATCATCACCCAGTTCGCCGCCGACTCCTCGGCGCCGGAGGGTCGCAAGCTGGACATCCCTGGCCAGGTCACGCTGGCCCTCGGTCTGATCGCCATCCTCTTCGCCGCTACGCAGGGCTCCGAAGCCGGCTTCGCCCGCCCCGAGATCATCGGCGCCTTCGTCGCGGGCCTCGTGCTCCTCGGCGCCTTCGTCGTCATCGAGTTGCGGACCGACGTCCCGCTGCTGCACCTCAACATCTTCGCCAACCGTTCCTACGCGATCGTCGCGATCGCCACGGTGGTCGGCATGTTCGCGTTCCTCGCGATTTGCTTCTCGATGAGCATCTGGCTCGGCGCGATCCAGCACCAGAACGCTCTGAAGATCGGCGTGCTGTTCCTGTTCATCCAGGGTCCGGCCTTCGTCCTGGTGCCGGCTGTCTCCCACCTGATCCGGAACTTCTCGCCCCGCTGGGTGCTCACCGCCGGCTTCGCCCTCATCGCCGTCAGCGGCATCTGGTGCTCGACGTTCGACGTCCACGACATGAACTGGACGCGGTTCATCGGTCCGATGCTGGCCCTCGGTGTCGGCTTCGCGCTCACCGTCGGCTCGATCACGGCCGTCGCGATCAACACCGTTCCGCTGCGGCTCGCCGGCATGGCCAGTGCCACCACCAACCTCCTCCGCGACTTCGGCTTCGCTCTCGGTCCGGTGCTCATCGCCGCGGTCGCGGTCAGCCGGGCGAACAGCGACCTGAGCGCCGGTTTCGGCAGCGCGCTCGGTGAGTCCGGGCTCCAGCCGCCGTACACCGACATCGCCGGGGGTATCGCACATGGGAGTGGCGCCATGGCGATCAACTCGATGCCGGTCGTGCCCGGCGCCGGTCCGGACATGCCGCCGGTGCCGATGCCGGACAGCCTCCGCGTGCTCGCGTTCGAGTCGCTCGGCAGCGCCTACGGCCTCGCATTCCTGGTCGCCGGCCTCTGCGCCGCCGCTGCCGCGGCTCTGACGCTGTTCGGGCTCGTCGGCTCGAAGCGCGCCGACGTCGAGGAGCCTCTGAGCGACGAGGAGTTCGTCCCCGCCGAGTGACCTGAGAGTCGCCGGGCCGAGTCGAGGTCCCCGCTTCCCGGAGGCAGGGACCTCGACCTTCTCTGTACAGGTAAATAAAGTACTTTACGTCTTGGATAATAAGTTGACGTCATGTTAAATCTACGTGACGCGATTCACGTCGCGGCGTGATCGCAGTCACTCGCCGAGAGCGAAAGGAGTGGCAGTGATGGGTGTCCAGACTGCCGAGAACACCGCCGGCAACACCGTCAACACCGTCCTCGGGCCCGTTCCCGTGCGGGAGCTGGGGGTTGTCGCGGTTCACGAGGCTCTGCTGTCGGTGGTTCCGGGAGCGGAGCACGCGTACGACGTCACCATCGACCGTGCCGAGATCTTCGAGGCCCTGGCCGAAAAGCTGAAGGACTTCCGCAGGCACGGCGGCGGGACGATCGTCGACAGCACCGGCATGTTCCACGGGCGCGACGTGAGGCTGTACGAGGCCCTCTCGCGCACGACCGGCGTGCACATCGTCGCGTCGGCGGGCCAGGGCCCCGAGGAGATGCTCGGCGGCTACTTCCTGACGCCGCAGACCAACCCCCCGACGCCATGGCCGGCCGAGAAGTTCGCCGACCTTTTCGCCAAGGAGGTCACCGAAGGCATGGTGGTTCCCCGTGTCGAGCGGCGGGGTGCCGCGGGCCTCGTGGCCACCGCCGCGACCCTCGCGGGCATGACCGCGACCGACGAGAGCCTGTTCCGCGGGGCGGCCCGCGCCGCCTTGACCACCGGTGTCCCAGTGTCCATCCGCTACGGGAACGACGCCGTACGCGACCTCGAGGTCGTCCTGGACGAGAAGCTGCCGGCCAGCCGCGTCGTTGTCGGCGGGCTCGACCGCAAGGACGCCGTCGCGGCCGGCGCGCCGCTCAAGGTCGCGGCCAGGGGCGCCTACGCCGCCCTCGACCACGTGGGCACCGAGGACGACGCCCACGTCACCGACACCGAGCGCGCCGCCCTGGTAGCCGAGCTGATCGAGGCCGGCTACGGCGACCGGGTCCTGCTCTCGAGCAACGCGACCGGCGTCGCCAAGGGCCACCCGGCCAACGGCGTGCTCTACAGCTACGTCCTCACCACTTTCGTCCCCCTCCTCAAGGCACAGGGCCTCGGCGACGAGGACGTCCAGCGGATCCTTGTGGACAACCCGCGCGACCTGCTGTCGGTGCGCTGAGCACGCGACAGCCAAAGATCATCAAGTTTTTCGCTAAAGGTGAGTGTTGTGTCGAGAGTGAACACCGTCCTCGGGCCGATCCCGACCGAAGAACTGGGTCTCGTGGCCGTCCACGAGCACATCGGGTACGGCATGCCGGGCTCCGAGCTGGACACGAAGTGGTGGAAGACCCCCGAGCGGCAGTACGAGGAGACCGTCCCGAAGCTGCGCCGGTTCCGTGAGTACGGCGGCGGCACGTTCGTCGACGCGACCGGCATCTGCAACGGCCGAGACGTCGACTATTACAAGTCGCTGTCCGCGAAGACCGGCGTGCACATCGTCGCGAGCACCGGCTTTGTCGGCGGCGACACCGCGCTGCCGTTCTTCGCCCGGGCGAGCGTGGAATACCTGGCCGAGCACTTCATCCACGAGATCACCGTCGGCATCGGCGACACCGGCGGCAAGGCCGGCATCATCAAGGTCGGCGTCAGCCGGGGCGGCCGGATGACCGACCTGGACAAGCGCATCTACCGCGCGGCCGCCCGCGCCTCCAAGGCCACCGGGGCCGGCATCCTGACCCACCTGGCCATCGACGCCGAGAACGCGATCGCGATCTTCAACGAGGAGGGCCTTCCCCTCGACCGCGTGCTCTTCGGGCACGTCGACGACGGCGTCAACGCCGGCCAGACCCGCGACACCTGGATCGCCGACCAGGGTGGCCGGATCGGCTTCGACACCTTCGGCTACGAGACCGAGCTCCCGGACCCACCGTTCTGGGCCCGTCCGCGCAAGGAGCGCCTGGACCACTTCCTCCGGTTCATCAGCGGCGGGGGCCGCATCAAGCAGGTGCTCGCCTCGGCGGACGCCAACTGCAGCCCGCTGGGCTGGCCGGGCGTGAAGGGCCACACCGTCAACTACATCTTCGAGGACCTCATCCCGGACCTCCGCGCCGCCGGTCTCGACGAGGCCGCCATCAAGACGATCTTCGTCGACAACCCCGCCGACTTCCTTTCGATCAAGAACTGACAAGGACCAGAACCCATGCAGTCCTCAGACCTGAAGAACCTGAACATCGCCGTCGTCGGCGCGGGGTACGGCGGCGCGGCCGCGGCCAAGGCCCTGAGCCTCCTCGGCGCCACCGTCAACGTCTACGAGCGGGCGAGCCAGATCCGCGAGGTCGGCGCCGGCATCGGCCTGCGGCCGTCCACCATGGACCGGTTCCGCCAGTGGGGCGTCTTCGACGCGATCGAGAAGGTGAGCTCGCCGAGCGACTACTTCGAGATCCTCACCGCCACCGCCGACCCGATCATGAAGGAGGCGTGGCCGGAGGTCGACACCTTCGGCGAGAAGACCCACCTGATCCACCGCGGGGACTTCATCGAGGCTCTCCTGGGCGTGCTCCCCGAGGGCATGGTGCACCTCGGTCACAAGCTGGAGCGCGTCAAGGACGAGGGTGACAAGGCGACGCTGACCTTCGCCAACGGCGAGTCGGTCACCGCCGACCTGGTGGTCGGTGCCGACGGCGTCAAGTCGGTCGTGCGCGAGCAGTTGTTCAGCGACAACCAGCCGGTGTTCTCCGGCGAGCACGCCTACCGCGCGGTGATCTCCAACGACGACGCCCGCGGGATGGTCGTCGACGACAACCTGCGGATGTACCTCGGCCGGGGCACGAAGGTCTACCTCCTGCCGCTGCGCCACCGCGACCAGGTCTCGTTCGACATCACCGCCCTGTGCCCGGACAGCACCTGGGCGCCGAAGGTCACCAAGGACGACCTGCTGAAGACCGTCGAGGGTTTCGACGAGCGGATCGTGAACATCACCCGCGACCTCGACCTGGACGCCGTCAACTGTCGCGCGGTCTACGACATCGACCCGGTCGACACGTGGCACTCGGACTCCGTCGTCCTCGTGGGCGACGCGGCCCACTCGATGCTGCACCACCAGGGCCAGGGCGCGAACTCGGCGATCCTGGACGCCGGCGCCCTCGCCGACGCCCTCAAGGAGGCCGGCTCCGTCAAGGAGGCGCTGGCGCTCTACCAGGCCACCCGCAAGCCGGTGACCGACGAGCTGCAGCGGATCTCGCGCCAGGGCTGGACGGAGGGCGAGATCAACGACGTCTTCCCGGGCCAGAAGCCCGCGTCCCAGAAGCCGCAGGGGGCCTGACGCCATGCCGCTGCACCCCGACATCGCCCAGGTCCTCGCCAGCCTGCCGGCGCCGCCCCCCGGCCCGCTGAACCCGGAGGCGATGCGCGCCGGCGAGGAGTCCCAGGTTCCGCCCGTGGCCGACCGCCTGCCGCTCCACTCCGTCGAGGACCTCACCGCACAGACCGCTGCCGGCGAGGTCCCGGTGCGGGTCTACACGCCGGTCGAGGCCGACGCGTACGGCGTACTGGTCTACTTCCACGGCGGCGCGTTCTTCCTCGGCAGCCTCGAGACGCACGACCACGTCGCGCGCTCCCTGGCCAAGGAGACTGGGCTCAAGGTCGTCTCCGTCGGCTACCGGCTGGCGCCCGAGCACGCCTTCCCGGCCGGTCTCGACGACTGCTACGCCGCGCTCCGATGGGCCGCCGAGAACGGCGAGACCCTGGGCTGGGACGGCACGACGCTGGCCATCGCCGGTGACAGCTCCGGCGGCACGTTCGTCGCCGCGGTCGCCGGCATGGCGCACGACGACGGATTCGACCGGATCACCCACCAGGTGATGTTCTACCCGTCGCTCGACCTGGACTTCGACATCGACCGCTACGCGTCGCTGCGGGAGAACGCCGTCGGCTACGGGCTCGAGACGGCCGGGCTGAAGCCGTTCAACGCCTTCTATATCGACAGCGGCGCCGACCCGGCGGACCCCCGCGTCTCCCCGATCAAGCGGGCGGACCTCACCGGGCTGCCGCCGGCGCTGATCATCACCGGCGAGCTCGACCCGCTGCGAGACGAGGGCGAGCTCTACGGCCAGAAGCTGAAGGACGCCGGCGTGGACGCGACCGTCAGCCGGTACGCCGGCGCGGGGCACGGGTTCGTGCAGCACTTCTCGTGGATCCCGGAGTACCACCGGACCTACGCGGAAACCCGCGACTTCCTCGCGCGCTGACCCGCGCCGCCCATGGAGCTCGGAAGGAGAGCCATGTCCGCATTGAAAGTCCACCCTCTGGTCTCGCCATGGGGCCGGTTCGGTCTGTACAGCTTCTTCATCGACGCGCCGGAGCCGGCCATCGTCGACACCGGCATCGCCTCCTCCCCCGCCGAGGGCATGGCCCCCGCGCTCGAGGCCATCGGTCGCAAGATCGAGGACGTGCGCTGGATCCTGCTGACCCACGGCCACATCGACCACGTCGGCGGGGCCCACGCCCTGTGGGAGCTCACCGGCCGGCGTGCGCAGGTCGTGATCCACGAGGCCGACGCGCTGATGCTGCGCTCGCGCCGGGCCCACGTGGACGAGTACCTCGCCGGGCGGGGGCGGTACCTGAACGACGCCGAGGGCGAGGCGAAGGTGACGGCCGCGGCCGACGCGGTCATCTCCGGCGAGATGGAGCCGACCATGCTGGTCAAGGGGGGCGAGACGATCTCGCTGGGCTCCCTCGGCGACCGTGACATCACCGTCTCCGTCCACTCGATCCCCGGCCACACGCCGGGGTCGGTCGCCTACGTCGTCGACGGCCGGCGCTCCGTCTTCGTCGGCGACGCGGTCCAGGTGCACGGGGCCGCCAACGGCTTCCCGGGCTTCGAGGACCCGGTCGCCTACCGCGCGAGCCTTGCGTACCTGCGCGACGAGATCCGTCCGCGGCACCTCTACCTCGGCCACCCCTATCGCCGCGCCGACGGCACGCCGTACGGCGTCGAGCTCGACGCGGAGCAGGCGGCGGAGGCGCTCCGGGAGAGCCTCGACATTGAGGGCCGGGTCAGCAGGGCGGCTCACGACTGCCTGTGCACGGGACTCCAGGCGACGGACTCCGCGTACTCCCCCTTCGCCCCCGTGGCCCAGGAGGTCGGCTACACCGCTGATCCCACCCTCGAGCCGTCGCCGTTCTTCACGTCGATGCACGGCTACCGCACGCACTTCAACCAGAACTCGTGACAGAGGAGTCTCGCATCCATGGCTGACTTCCAGACCGTCCAGGCGGGCCAGGACAAGATCGCGGTCCGCAAGGACCTCCGCGTGCCGATGCGCGACGGCATCACGCTGGCCGCGGACGCCTACCAGGGCGTCGACGACCAGCCGCGTCCGGCGCTCGTGGCGCTCAGCCCGTACGGCAAGGAGCTGCAGGCACTCGCGCTCACGACGCCGCCGCAGCGGAGGCCCAGCCCGATGTGGGACGGCTGCATCGAGGCGGGCGACATCGCGCGCGTCGTCACGGAGGGCTACGTCCACGTCATCGGCGACCTGCGCGGCTCCGGTGCCTCCGAGGGCGAGCACATCGGCAACTACAACGCCGGTGGCGTCTCGCTCGGCCAGGACGCGTACGACTTCATCGAGTGGGTCGCGGCGCAGCCCTGGTGCGACGGCAACGTCGGCATGATCGGCATCTCCTACTTCGGCTCGATGCAGGTGCTGGCAGCGGCCGAGCGGCCGCCGAGCCTCAAGGCGATCTTCGTCAGCGGCGGCCACTACGACTTCTACGAGACCACCTACCACGGCGGCGTCATGTGGTTCATGCCGCGCGCCGCCCGCGAGGGCCGCGGTGGCGACTCCGGCTGGGCCTTCACCGATGGCGTCAAGTCCCGCATGCTCGAGACCTACTCCCCGGAGGAGATCAAGGAGCGCGTCGCCAAGCGGCTCCAGGACCCGGACGTGGCCGCCTGGCCGAACCTGGTCCACGTGCTGAACTACCCGAAGAACCACGAGGCCTGGTTCGACATCGTGATGAACGAGGTCGACGGCGAGTGGTACGAGGAGCGCAACCCGGTCACGCTCGCGCCTGACATCGACCTCCCGGTCTGGCTCCAGATCGACCAGGGCCGTGGCTGGACGATGGACGGCACCATCGAGCTCTACAACGCGCTGAAGGGCCCGAAGAAGCTAGACATCGGCCCCTATCCGCCGATGCAGTCGCGCCCCTTCATCGAGGAGCACGACAAGATGTTCCGCTGGTACGACTACTGGATCAAGGGCATCGACAACGGGATCATGGACGAGCCCGCCGTCACCGTCTTCGTCGAGGGCTCGCGCGAGTACGTCACCGGCGCGCAGTGGCCACCGAAGGAGGTGGAGCACAGGTCGCTCTACCTCCGCCCGCGCCGCAGGCTCTCCTTCGAGCCCGAGCCCATGGGCGCCGAATACGCCGCCCCCGACGGCTTCTACCAGGCGCCGCTGACGGTGACCGACAAGGTGGAGATGCTGAGCTGGAGCACGGCTCCATTCGACGAGCCCACCGAGATGATCGGCCAGGGCGCTGCGCACATCTTCGCGGAGATCGACCAGCCCGACACGAACTTCATCCTGCGCATGTGGGACGAGGCCCCGAACGGCAAGCGTCAGCTCATCACGTCCGCCTACCTCAAGGCCTCGCACCGCGAGCTCGACGAGGAGCGCACCACGGAGGGCGACCCCTACCACCCGCACACCCGCGCGGTGCCGGTCGAGCCGGGGAAGATCGAGGAGTACGTGCTGCGCGTCTACCCGTTCGCGGCGACGTTCCTGCCCGGCCACAAGCTGGTCGTGGAGCTCTCCAACGACGAGCCGCTGGCCGACGAGCACAACGCCCTGCTGCCGCCGGACGCGTACCACCTGCCGGTGGGTCGCCCCGTCACCCACAAGATCTATCGCGACGCCGCCCACCGGTCCCGGCTCGTGCTGCCGTTCACGAAGCAGAACAGGTAATCGAGCATGGCATTCATCTACGCAGCGGCCCGCACTCCCTTCGGCCGGTTCAACGGAGCGCTTGCCGGCGTCCGTCCCGACGACCTCGCAGCGACCGCGATCACCGGTGTGCTCGCGAAGGCGCCGGCGCTGGACCCGGCCCAGATCGGCGAGATCGTGTGGGGTTGCGCGAACCAGGCCGGCGAGGACAACCGCAACGTCGGCCGGATGGCCGGGCTGCTCGCCGGAGTGGCGGTGTCGGTGCCTGCGACCACGGTCAACCGGCTGTGCGGCTCGTCGCTCGATGCTGCGATCATCGGGTCCCGCACGATTGACACCGGTGACGCCGATGTCGTACTTGTCGGCGGTGTGGAGTCGATGACCCGGGCGCCGTGGGTGCTGCCGAAGCCGGACCGGGCATTTCCCGCCGGCAACACCACCGCCGTTTCGACGACGCTCGGCTGGCGGCTGGTCAACTCGCGGATGCCGCCGGAGTGGACGGTGTCATTGGGTGAGTGCAACGAGCAGCTGCGGGAGCGGTTCTCGATCTCGAGGGAGCGGCAGGACGAGTTCGCCGCGCGGTCGCACCGGCTCGCGGCGGCGGCCTGGGACGAGGGCTTCTACGACGACCTGGTGGTTCCGGTCGACGGCGTCGACCTGAACCGCGACGAAGGCATCCGCGCCGGCTCCACGCCGGAGAAGCTCGCCGGCCTCAAACCGAGCTTCCGGCCCGACGGCACGATCACCGCCGGCAACGCATCGCCACTCAACGACGGGTCGGCGGCGTTGCTGCTCGGCTCGGAGGCCGCTGCCGCGCAGATCGGGCTTGATCCGGTTGCCCGGATCGTGGGGCGTGGTGCGTTCGCGCTGAAGCCGCAGGACTTCGGGTTCGCTCCGGTCGAGGCTGCCAATAGGGCGCTGGAACGGGCCGGCATCGGCTGGGATCAGGTGGGCGCCGTCGAGCTCAACGAGGCCTTCGCCGTCCAGTCGCTCGCGTGCGTGGACGCCTGGAAGATCGACCCCGAGATCGTCAATGTCAAGGGGGGCGCGATCGCGATCGGCCATCCGCTCGGCGCCTCGGGCGCCCGGATCCTCGGCACCCTCGCCAAGGTTCTGGTCGCGAAGGGCGAGCGGTACGGCGTCGCCGCGATCTGCATCGGCGTGGGCCAGGCGCTCGCCGTGGTCCTCGAGAACGTCACCGGAGGAGCAGCGTGAGCGCAGCGCAGATCTTCGCATCGCCGGACGAGGCGGTGAGCGTCGTCAAGGATGGCGACACCGTTCTGGTGGGTGGCTTCGGATTCGCCGGCATGCCGTTCGGCCTGCTAGATGCCTTGATCCGGCACGGCGCGGGCGACCTCACCATCGTGTCCAACAACGCCGGCAACGGCGACGTCGGCCTGGCCGCCCTGCTGAAGGCCGGCCAGGTGCGGAAGGTCCTGTGCTCCTTCCCCCGGCAGGTCGACTCCTACGTCTTCGACGACCTCTACCGCCGCGGGGAGATCGAGCTCGAGGTCGTCCCGCAGGGCAACCTCGCCGAGCGGATGCGGGCGGCCGGGGCGGGCATCGGGGCGTTCTACTGCCCGACGGGCGTCGGCACGCCGCTTGCCGAGGGCAAGGAGACCCGCACGATCGACGGACGCGACTACGTCCTCGAGTACCCGATCAAGGGTGATGTCGCCCTGATCTCCGCTCACACCGCCGACACGATGGGCAACCTCGTCTACCGCAAGACCGCCCGAAACTTCGGCCCGGTGATGGCCACGGCCGCCACGACGACCGTCGTCCAGGTCTCGTCGATCGTGGACGCGGGGCAGATCGACCCGGAGGCCGTCGTCACCCCGGGCATCTACGTCGACCGCGTGGTCCAGGTCGAGCCGCGTCACCACACCGTGCAGGGAGCCCGCTGATGCCACTCAATCCCGACCAGCTCGCGGCCCGGGTCGCGCAGGACATCGAGCCGGGCAGTTACGTCAACCTCGGCATCGGTCAGCCCACCAAGATCGCCGACCACCTTCCGGCCGAGACCGGCGTCGTCCTCCACACCGAGAACGGCATGCTGGGCATGGGCCCCGCGGCCGTCGGCGACCAGATCGACCCTGAACTCACCAATGCCGGCAAGGTGCCCGTCACCGAGCTGCCTGGAGCCGCGTATTTCCACCACGCGGACTCCTTCGCCATGATGCGTGGCGGCCACCTCGACGTGTGCGTCATGGGCGCCTTCCAGGTCTCGGCGAGCGGTGACCTCGCCAACTGGGACACCGGCGCGCCCGGCTCGATCCCCGCCGTCGGCGGCGCGATGGATCTGGCGATCGGCGCCAAGCGGGTCTACGTGATGATGACGCTCTTCGCGAGGAACGGCAGCCCGAAACTCGTGCCCACCTGCACCTATCCCCTCACGGGTGTCGGCTGTGTCAGTCGTGTTTACACCGACCACGCCGTATTCGAGATCACCCCCGATGGCGTCCGCGTGCTCGAGTCGTTCGACACCTCCGTCGAGGAGCTTCGCACCCGGCTGGAAGTCCCGCTCGCGGTCGACGTCCGCTGACGTTCCCGTCCGTCGGTTTTGAGGGGGCGCGATGCCCGCGAACCATGCCTTCGCGGCCGAGGATCTCGGCCCGTCCGCCGGTTTCGTCTGGTGCCCCTTCAGACGGGGCGGGCGAGATCGGCCTCGATGGCGCCCGCGGCGTGGGAAAGGGCGTCGACCAGTGATGGCAGCCGGTGCCGGTCGTAGCGTCCGCTCGGCATCGACACCGACAGGCCGGCGAGGGCGTCCCCGCCCGGGGCCCGGAGCGGCACGCCGAGCGCCACCACGCCGCGCTCCGAGCGGCCCTGGTTGAGCACGAAACCGTTGCGCCGCACCCGGGCCAGCTCGGTCCGCAGCCGTTCCAGATCGGGCCGGTCCGCGGGACGGTCGGCGTACCGCTCGGCCGGGTAGACCGCCTTGAGCTCCTCGTAGGTCAGCTCGGCCAGCAGGAGCAGTCCCGCCGTGGTGCGGTGGGCCGGGAACACCATGCCCTCGCGGGAGCCCACCCGCAGGCTCTGGAAGCACTCGACGCTGGCGATGAACCGGACCGTGTCCCCGGTGCGCACCGCCAGGTTGACGGACTCGTCGAGCACGCCGACCAGCCGGTGCAGGTGCGGCAGGGCCGCCGCCCGCAGCCGGGACACGACCGAGGGCGAGTGGGCGGCGAGCTCCAGGACCGGGCCGGCCCGGTAGAGGCGCCGATCGTCCTGGACCGCGAAGTCCCGGTACACCAGCATCGCGAGCAGTCGATGCGCGGTCGAGCGGGCCACGCCCAGCCGCTCGGCAACCTCCGAGACGGTCAGCTCGCCCTCCAGCTGCAGCATCACGGCGATCCGCAACGCATGATCAACACTGTTGATCATGTAGGTCGGCGGATTCTTCAGCGGCTTGTCCATGACTTCTCGATTCTGCATAGCAGAATTTGCTGTTCTGCAGAGTGCGACAGCAGCAACACTAGCTGTATGAGCACCCCTGTGACCACGCCAGAGTCCCCGGTACGGCTCCGTGCGACCAACGCGCCGGGCCAGCCCGACGTCACCCCCGCGCTCGAAGACCTCTACCGCGGTTTCGAGCAGGAGCTGCTGGTGCCGCTGTGGACGGAGATCGGCGACCTGATGCCGGCGCATCCCCGTTCGCGCGCGGTTGCGCACCTGTGGCGCTGGGAGAACCTGCGCGGGCTCGCCGCGCAGGCCGGAGACCTCGTCCCGGTCGGCCGGGGCGGGGAACGGCGGGCGATCGCGCTGGCGAACCCGGGCCTGGGCGGCCGTCCCTTCGCGGCCCCCACGCTGTGGGCCGCGATCCAGTACCTGATGCCCGGTGAGGACGCCCCCGAGCACCGCCACACCCAGCACGCCTTCCGCTTCGTCGTCGAGGGTGAGGGCGTGTGGACGGTCGTGAACGGCGACGCCGTCCCGATGCGCCGCGGCGACTTCCTGCCACAGGCCGGCTGGAACTGGCACGCGCACCACAATGCGACCGACAAGCCGATGGCCTGGATCGACGGCCTCGACATCCCCTTCCAGTACATCTCCGAAGCTCAGTTCTTCGAGTTCGGCCGCGACGAGATCAGCGACGCCGAGCGGATCACGCCCGAGCGCTCCCGTTCCGAGCGGCTGTGGGCCCACCCCGGGCTGCGTCCGTTGTCCGTCGGCGAACTCGCCCCAGGCACCCCGCTGCTGTCCTACAAGTGGGAGTTCACCGACCGCGCCCTGACCGACCAGCTCTCCCTGGAGTCCGAGGGCTTCGGTGGCACCATCGAGCCCGGCCACGCCGCCGTCCGCTACACGAACCCGGCCACCGGCGCCGACGTTCTGCCCACCATCCGGGTCGAGATGCACCGCGTCGTCCGCGGCGCGGAGACCACCCCGGTCCGCGAGACCGGATCGTCGGTCTACCAGGTCTTCGATGGCTCCGGCTCCGTCACCGTCGGTGACAGAACCTGGTCGGTCACCCGCGGCGACCTCTTCGTCGTCCCTTCCTGGGAGCCCTTCTCCGCCCGATCCGAGGCCGGCTCCACCGACTCCGACTCCGGCGCGCTGGACCTGTTCCGGTTCAGCGACTCCCCGGTCTTCGAGGCCCTCCAGCTCAACCGCACCCAGCACGACACCCGTACCGAAGGGACCACCCGATGAAGCTCGCCACCCTCCGCGTCAACGGCTCGACCCGGGCCGTGCGACTCGACGGCGACCGGCTGGTCGACCTCGGCGCCACCGACCTCGGCGAACTCCTCTCCCAGGACGGCTGGGCCGAGAGGGCCGCGGCCGCCGACGCGAACGCCGCCAGGACCTACCCCGTCGAGGGCGCGGACTTCGCGCCGGTCGTCCCGCGCCCCTCGAAGGTCGTCTGCGTGGGACTCAACTACAAGAACCACATCCAGGAGATGGGCCGCGAACTTCCGCAGTATCCCACCTTGTTCGCGAAGTTCGCCGACTGCCTCATCGGCGCCACCGACGAGATCGCCCGCCCTGAGGAGACCACCGAGTTCGACTGGGAGGTCGAGCTCGCCGTGGTGATCGGCGCGCCGGTCCGCCGTGCCAGGGGCGCCGAGGCCGAGGCCGCGATCGCCGGGTTCACCATCCTCAACGACATCACCTGCCGCGACTGGCAGTTCCGCACCCGCGAGTGGCTGCAGGGCAAGATGTGGGACTCCTCCACCCCGGTCGGCCCGTACGTCGTCACCCCGGACGAGCTGCCCGGCGGCGTACGCCCTGAGCTCGAGGTCAAGCTCAGCGTCGACGGCGAGGTCATGCAGCACGACAACACCGGCGATCTGCTCTTCGACCCGGTCACGCTGGTGGAGTACATCTCGACGGTGGTGCGCCTCAACCCCGGCGACATCATCGCCACCGGCACCCCCGGCGGTGTCGGCCACGCTCGCGACCCCAAGCGCTACCTGACCGGCGGCGAGCGCGTCGTCACCGAGGTCCAGGGCATCGGCCGGCTCGAGAACACCGTGGCCAAGGAGGGCGCAGCCTGATGCGCCGCACCTTCGAGGACGCGCTGAGCTGGAACGCGGCGGGCACCGGACTGTTCTTCGGCGCCGTCGCCGGGTGGGGCGAGGAGCAGTACCTCGCCCCCTCCGGGCTCCCCGGCTGGACCCGTAAGCACCTGGTGGCGCACGTGGCGGCGAACGCCGACGCGCTGAGCAACCTGGTGCGCTGGGCCGCGACCGGCGAGGAGACCCCGATGTACTCCTCGATCGAACAGCGCAACGCCGACATCGCGGCCGGCTCCGAGAAGCCGGCCGCCGAACTGGCCGCCTGGCTGCACGAGTCCGCGGACCGGCTCGCCGCCGGCACCGCCGCCCTGAGCTCCGAACAGTGGGACGCCAAGGTGGTCACCGCCCAGGGCCGCACGATCCCCGCGACCGAGATCCCGTGGCTGCGTTCGCGCGAGGTCTGCGTGCACGCCGTCGACCTGGCCGCCGGCGCCTCCTTCGCCGACCTTCCCACCGGCTTCCTGGCCGCTTTGACCGACGACATCGTGGGCAAGCGCGGCAACGCCCCCGGGCCCGCGGTCGTCCTCACCGCCGCCGACACCGGCGACCGCTGGGAACTGTCCGGTGAAGACGACGCCACCGCCGTCACCGGCCCGCTCGCGGAGGTCGCGGCATACCTCGCCGGCCGTCCGCACGCCCTGACCACGATCGACGGTTCCCCCGCTCCGGCACTGCCGGCGTGGTTGTGAGCGTTCATGGCACCGAGGAGAGCAACGTGACCACACCTACGTCCGCGAACCCCGTCGATGTCCTGATCGTCGGAGGCGGCATCGGCGGCCTGAGCGCCGCCTTCGCCCTCGCCCGCGAGGGCCTGCGGGTGCGCGTGCTGGAGCAGGCCCGCGAGTTCGGCGAGGTCGGCGCCGGCCTCCAGATCGCGCCCAACTGCACCCGGATCCTGCACGACTACGGCCTGCTCGACGAGGCCAAGAGCCTCGGCGTGCTGCCGAGGAGCATGGTGATGCGCGATGCCGTCGACGACGGCGAGCTGACCCGCCTGGACCTGGTCGACCTGGAACGCAAGTACGGCTTCCCGTACATGGTCATCCACCGCGGCGACCTGCACGGCATCTTCCTGCGCGCCTGCCGGCGCGTGGGAGTCGACCTGATCACCGACGCCCCGGTCAGCGGCTACGAGAACACCCCGTCCGGCGCCCGGGTACTGCTGGCGGACGGCCGCGCCGACGAGGCCCGGATCGTCATCGCCGCCGACGGCCTGCACTCCGTCGCACGCAGGCTCCTGGCCGACGACGAGCCGGTCAGCTCCGCCTACGTGGCCTACCGCGCCGCCATACCCATCGAACAGGTCGGCCGGGACATCGACCTCACCGAGGTCTCGGTCCACGTCGGTCCGCGCTGCCACTTCGTCCACTACGGGCTGCGCGGCGGCGAGCTGCTCAACCAGGTCGCGGTCTTCCAGTCCCCCAAGGCCCTCGCGGGCGAGGAGAACTGGGGCACACCCGACGAGCTCGACAACGCCTTCGCCGCGACCTGCCCGGACGTCCAGGCCGGCATCCCGCTGATGTGGCGCGACCGCTGGTGGCGGATGTTCGACCGCGACCCCATCATGACGTGGGTCGACGGCAACCTCGCGCTGCTCGGCGACGCCGCCCACCCGCCGCTGCAGTACATGGCGCAGGGGGCGGTGATGGCCATCGAGGACGGCTGGGTGCTCGCCAAGCACGTCGCCGCGCGCCGCGCCGAGGACGGCTCGATCGACTGGCAGGGCGCCCTCGCGGCCTACGAAGCCGTCCGCCCAGAGCACTGCCGACGCGTCCTGACCACGGCCCGCGCCTGGGGCGAGCTGTGGCACCTGGACGGCGTCGCCCGCCTCCAGCGCAACGCGCTCCTGCGGGCCCGCGACACCTACGACTACTCCTTCACCGATTGGATCTATGGCCCCACGGCGCTGACGCCGGAGGAGGAGCCGCCGATGTTCTCGCCGATCCCGCTGGATTCCGCCGATGTCTTCGACCTGACCGACAGGGTGGAAGCATCCCTGATACCAGCCGAACAGTCACCAGGGGCCTGACGAAGTGAACCGATCAGGGTTTGGGCGCCATCGGCCGCTACTGCGCACAAATCTCTGGACTCTAACCGTCGAGTCTGTTTGGTAACCGCCTGACTCGACGATGCGCCATGGCGGTGCGGTGGCCAGCGACACTTATTTGAGATGGAAGACGTGGACCATGTGCGGCGCGTCGATAAGGGTGTGCGGCGCCAATGCGTGATAGCCCCAGACGTGAACCCACGCGTTGCCGGTCCGCACCGTGAGCACCGCCTTGAACATGCCTGGCGCGAAGTAGGTCAACAGCAGGAAGACGATCGACAGGGCGGCGTTGCCCGGCGAGGTGAACACCGTCCAGGCGTCCCAGATATGCAACGCCGTATAGGTGAGCCCGCCTAAGATCACCGTGGTCACGGCCGACCCGGTGAGTCGCAGAAAGCGCGGCACCAGAATCGCGTAGATGAAGATCATGGCAGGTAGCACCGCGCCGGCGAGGTACAACGCGAAGGTCAGGGGAACCCCGAGCAGGAGTTGACCGGTGGTCAACTCGAAGACACCTGGGGCGAGCACGGCGACCTGGACGAGTGACTCGATCAAGAGGACTACGCCGATGAGAACGGTGTCGGCCCGGCGGTTGCTCGAGCGGAGGTTGAGCGCCTCGGCGGAGTAGCGCCGCCGGAAGAACAGGAGCGGAATCACCGCGTAGACGAGGAGGTTGTAGGCCGCCCACGCGATGGACTCGGCGGGGCTGACCTGTTCGTGCGTTCCGTAGATCGAGCCGGCGAGGTGCAGCCCGAACGGGTGCCATCCGGCGAGTCGGCCAAGGATGAAGCCCAGCCCCAGCCCGCCAGCCCCGTACAGAAGCAGGAGCAGCGTCTCGCGGGCGGCCACCGAGCGTTCCGGCGCGCGGTCGGCCAGGTTGGGCAGCGCCCGCTTACGGGTGAGCCAGAGCGTCAGCACGGTGAGCAGGAGCACCTCGGCCAGGGCCAGGTTGGCGTCCATCAGGCTGCCGACTGGCGTCTGGGTCGCAGCGGCCGGCCAGTCGAACGGGAGCGCGTCACCCGCGACGGCAAGGACCACCACGTTGCAGCCGAGCCAGCCGATGGCGGCGAGTCGCACGCTGCGATTGCGGAGCGGTGCGGCCAGGCCGCGCCGGGGTGGGCGTGGCTGTACGTCGGTCGTGCGGGAAAGCGTCACTGTCTGGCTCCGGAGTTTTGTGATACGACTGTGCTAACAACCGACACGGTAACACGACTGTGCTATAAAAGGGCAATGCCCAAAGTGGTGGATCCGGCAGAGCGTCGACTGCTGCTGGCCGAGGCCGTCTTGCGGGTGATGCGCCGCGACGGCCTGGAGCAAGCCTCAGTTCGCAACGTCGCCCGCGAGGCGGGGCTGTCGATGGGCTCGCTGCGGCACTACTTCGCAAGCCAGTCCGAGCTCATGGTGTTCGCGTTCCGGACGGTCATCGACCGGATCGAGTCTCGCCTCACCAGGTTGGAGCCCGAACCCGCCCCCCGGCGAAGGGCGCAGAACGTGCTGACGGAGTTGCTCCCGCTCGACGAGGAACGGCAGGCGGAGAACGAAGTCTGGCTGGCCTTCGCGTCCCGGGCCATGGTCGACCCTTTGCTTGAAGCTCTGCGCGACGAGGGGTACGACGCCCTGCGGGCCGGCTGTCAAGCGATAGTCGCCGACCTGTCGGCAGCGGGCCTGGCCCCGACCGACGTATCAGCCGAGGCCGAACGCCTGCACGCCCTGCTGGACGGTCTCGCCGTGCATGCGGCCATGCGCCCGGACATCCACACCGCCGAGTCGTTGACCACCGCCATTGCGCGTCACCTCGACGCCCTCGCAACCGAACGCGCCTCGCAGGACATATCCGACCGCGGCGAACGAGCGGCCGCGCAACGTGGCACACCCTAGCTGGTTTGGCGAGTGAGTTCGGAGGCCAGTTTCGAGTGAGTTCTGGTGCCAATCGGCGATCTTGAGAGGCTGGCCGGCGCCCCTCCGTTGCACGGCTCGATCAGCGGCTACGCCAGCCGGTCGCGTGCCGACAAACCGGGCGTCACCGCTCCTCGGCGCCGGGCGTGATCAGACCCGTCTCGTAGGCCAGGACGACGAGCTGGGAGCGGTCACGGGCGCCGAGCTTGGTCAGCAGGCGGCCCACGTGGGTGCGGGCGGTCGCCGGGCTGATGAACAGCCGCTCGCCGATCTCGGCGTTGGTACGGCCCGCGCCGACCTCGGCCAGCACCTCGCGTTCTCGTTCCGTCAGGCAGTCGAGGCGCGCGACCGTTGAGGGGCTCGGGCCGGTGGCGGCGGCCCGCATGACGCGCCGCGTCACGGCGGGTGACAGCAGCGCGTCGCCGCCGGCCACGATCCGCACAGCCTCGCGCATCCGCTCGGGACTGGTGTCCTTGAGCAGGAATCCCGCGGCGCCGGCCCGGATCGCTTCCTGGATGTTCTCGTCGGTGTCGAAGGTGGTGAGCACGATGACCTGAACGTGACGCAGCGCCGGATCGGCCGTGATCCGCCGGGTGGCGTCCAACCCGTCCTTGCCCGGCATGCGGATGTCCATGAGGACCACGTCGGGACGGAGGCGGGCGACCAGCTCGACGCCCTCGTCGGCGCCGCTCGCGTCGCCGGCCACGGTGATGTCCTCGGCGCGTTCGAGCAGCAACCGCAGCCCCTCTCTGACCAGGTGCTGGTCATCGACGATCACGACCTTGATCATGAGTGCTCCTCCAGCGGGACGCTCGCCTCCACCACGAATCCGCCCTGCGCCGGTGACGACGTCCGCAGGCCGCCGCCGAGCAGCGCCAGCCGCTCACGCATCCCGGTCAGACCCCAGCCCAGCGGCTCGGCACCGCCGGCGCCGCGGCCGTCGTCGCTCACGCGGAGCAGCAGCTCGCCCGCGCCGTAGTCCAGGTCGACGCGCACCGTCCGGGCGTCGGCGTGCCGCAGGACGTTGCTCAAGGATTCCTGCACCACCCGGTACGCCGTCGCGTCCGAGATCGCGGACAACCGCACGGGGCGGCCCGAGGTGCGCACGTCGATGTCGAGCCCCGCAGCGGCGGCCGTCGCCACGAGCCCGTCCAGCCGGTCCAGCCCCGGCGCCGGACCGTCGTCGGGATCGCCCGCGCGCAACGCCCCCAGGGTCAGCCGCAGCTCGCGGCTGACGTCGCTGCACGCCGACCGGGCCGCGGCCAGCGAACGCTCGGCCACCTCGGGGTCATCGCGCAGCGACTCCCGCGCCACGTCCGTGTGCAGCGAGATCACCGACACCGTGTGCGCCATCAGGTCGTGCAGGTCCCTGGCGATCCGCAGGCGCTCCTGCTCCACCCGCCGCGCCGACTCCCGTTCGCGTTCCAGCCGGGCGGCGTGGCTCTGCCTGGCCAGCTCGGCACGCCAGCCGCGTCGGGCGCGTACGCCGTCGCCCAGCGCGATCGCGGCGGCCATGAGGCCCGCGGAGGTCCCGGTCTCGAAGCCGAGCAGGTAGGCCAGGTCGTCGCCCTCCAGGATCCGCTGCGTGGTCGAGATGACGAGCAGGGCGCCGGCCGTGCCGATGGACCAGCGCAGCTTGCCCTGCTCCGCGGCCGAGTACAGGGCCGCGGCAGCGGGCGCGGCCAGCCCGATCGGCGGGTAGGACAGCCTGTAGTAGACGATCAGGGTCATGGCCGTGAGCAGGAGCGTCACCACCGGCCAGCGCCGGCGGGCGAACATCAGGACGGCGAGCAGCGCGCCGAACGCGTACGCGGCCACGCCGGGCCCGGCCGACGTGTTGCCGACGTCGGCCGTGATGGCGGTGCCGACCACGACCAGCACCAGCATGGCCAGGCTGGTGTCGACCATCGGCTCGCGGCCGGCAGGCGGTTCGCCCCGCACGCCTCTCCCGTCAGTGTCGTGGGTACGGCCGGAAGCCCGGCACGATCCTGGTGATCAGCCAGGTCACCGCGCCGACGGCCGCACCGACCCCCACCCCGGTCGCCAGGCTGCTGCCCAGCGCGAAGATCCGCAGCACCAGGTCCTCCATCGCGGGCGGGAGCGCGCCGGCGAGGTTGCCGCCCAGGCTCGGCGGCCCGCCGTCGAACGAGCTTTCCCAAAGTACCTGATGGGTCACGGCGAGCAGCACGCCGTAGGCGGCACCCACGGCGAGCAGCGTCACGAACGCGTTGGGCACCCGCTTCCACAGCACCACGGCCGCCCAGACGGCGATCGGGACGAACACCAGCAACGCGTTGACCACCGGCCCGGCGAGCCGCAGGTCATGCGCGATCACGCGTGGCACGCCGAGCAGCGCCAGCCCCCACACGGCCGACGCGGGCAGGCCGAGCCGGTCCCTCACGACTCATCCCCCACCGGGGCGGTCGCCCGAGCACGCTCGCGATGCAGGCGCCACAGGCCGGTGAAGGCCAGCGTGGCGGTCACCGCGCTCATCGCCAGCCGCCCCCAGTGGCCGGTCTCGAACTCCCACGCGGTCTGCCGCAGCACCTCCACCGAATGAACGGCGGCGCCATCCTCGAACATGATGTCGTTGCGCGGCCAGAAGTAGAGCACCGAGAACAGGAACTCGCCCAGCAGCAGCGACAGCAGGCTCCCGCCGGCCCACAGCCGCGTGTCCCGCACGGGCCAGACCAGCACCAAGGCCGCCACGGCGGCGACCACCGTCACCGCGCCCATCGGCGGGAAGAAGTCCGCGGGGCCGGTCACCGCGAAGAACTCCACCGCCTCGGCCAGCGAGGCGGGCACGTCGTGGAACACGTTCGGATAGATCACGATCGTCTCGACCGCGATGCCGCCGAACGCCACCATGGCGATCCAGACGTACGCGGTGAGGACGGCAAGAGAAAGTCGCTGTCGCATCGGGCTCACTTCGGCGATCGGAAACTCGGACCCGGTCACGCTACGAGCCGGACCTCCCGCCGGTCGTCCGTCTCAAAGCCCGGCCTGCGTACGCGTTTCGACGTACCCCACCGGGGAGCCGCCCGTGGACGATGACCGCGTCCAACGATTCGAGGACGTCACCTTTGAGGATGACCGCGAGCTGCTCTCCTTGCCGGCCTGGGAGGACTGGACACCGACCCGCGTCCACGGGGGATCAGGTCGTGTGGCCGGCCCTGTCGAGGCCGTCGAGGATCAGGTCGAGCCCGAACGCGAACTCGTTGCCGTAGTCGTAGCTGGGCTGCAGGACGTGCTCGACGGCCATCTCGGTGAGGTGGGGGTACTCGCCGGAGGCGAACCGCGCCATGATCGTCTGAGTGATCTTCGCCGTGTCCTTCGCGGTGTCGAACGGCAGGTTCTTCTGCTGCAGGGCGAATCCGTAGATGTAGCTGTCCAGAGCGGAGACCGCGTGGGCGGCCAGCTCGATCGAGAAGCCGGCACCCCGCAGGATTCCGATCACGGCGTCGTGGTGCCGCAGCGTCGCCGGACCGGGCGTGGCCCGCGACTCCATTCGCCCGATCGCCCAGGGATGACGCGACAGGGCCGCGCGGACCGAGATCGCCCGCCGGCGCATGGCCGTTCTCCAGTCGGCTTCATCGGCCGGCAGGTCGATCTCGCCGAAGACGGCATCGATCATTCCGTCAACCAGATCGCCCTTGTTGGCCACGTGGTTGTACAGCGACATCGCCTCGATTCCGAGCTTCTCGCCGAGCTTGCGCATGGTGAGCGACTCGATCCCATCCGCGTCGGCCAGGGCGATCGCAGCCCGCAGCACCCGATCGCGGTTGAGCCGACCTCCACGCCCGGCGCCTGGGTCGGTCATCGGCGTCCTCTCCCTCCTCAGCCTTGACTTACTTACGACGTAAGCGTACGACTTACAACATAAGCTTACAACGTTGGGAGCGCACGATGGGAGCCGAGCAGCACGACCAGCCGGCGCAAGTCCGACGCCTGACGGCCGAGGTGACGACGATGAAGGCGATCGTCCAGGACACGTACGGCGAAGCCGAGGACGTCCTGGGAGTCGCCGAAATCGGCCGACCCGAGATCGCGGACGACGAGGTGCTGCTGCGTGTCCACGCGGCCGGCGTGGATCGGGGCGTCTGGCACATCATGACCGGCCTCCCCTACCCGATCCGCCTCATGGGCTATGGAGTCCGCGCGCCCAGCACCCGAGTACGTGGACGGGAGGTCGCCGGGCGTGTCGAGATGATCGGCAAGGATGTGACGACGCTGCGGCCCGGCGACGAGGTGTATGGCATCAGCGAAGGTTCCTTCGCCGAGTACGCCCCCGCCAGAGCAGACAAGCTCGCGCCCAAGCCGAAGAACCTCACCTTCGTGCAGGCGGCCGCCACCCCCGTATCGGCCCTCACCGCCCTGCAGGCTGTTCGCGACAGCGGACAGGTCCAGCCCGGGCAGAAGGTGCTGATCATCGGCGCGTCAGGAGGCGTCGGCACGTTCGCCGTTCAGATCGCCAAGACGTACGGAGCCGAGGTCACCGGGGTGTGCAGCACGACGAAGGTGGACCTGGTCCGATCCCTCGGCGCTGACCACGTCATCGACTACGCCATCCACGACATCACGCATGCGGGGCAACGGTACGACGTCATCCTCGACATCGGCGGGAATCGATCGCTGACACACCTGCGAAGAGCCCTTGCCCCGCGTGGAACCCTCGTCATCGTCGGGGGCGAAACGGGCGGACGGTGGCTTGGCGGCGTCGACCGTCTGCTCCGGGCACCTCTACTGTCCCGTTTCGTCGGCCAGAAGCTGGTCACGCTCACGAACTCGGAGAACGCGCAGGACCTGATCGTTCTCACCGAGCTCATCGAGTCGGGCGCGGTTACACCGGCCGTCGACCGAACGTACCCGCTGAGCGAGACGGTCGCAGCCATCACGTACATGCACCAAGGCCACGCCCGAGGAAAAGTCGTCATCACCGTGTGACGCACCAGGGCCGAGCCCGTGCGATCTCGGCCTCGCCGACGCTGACACGTGCCGGCTCTGACAAGAAAGGAAACGACCATGAACTCGACGACGCCCTTCACCACGCGAGCCCCCACCCCCGAGGGTGCGCCCGACCCCATCCGCGTGCGTGCCCGGCTGGACGGCCCTCTGTCCCGTTGGCTGTGGCTGGTGAAATGGCTGCTGATCGTGCCGCACGTGCTGGTACTGATCCCGTTATGGATCGGCTTCTCGCTGCTCAGCCTCGTCGCGCTGGTCGCGATCGTGGTCACCGGCCGGTATCCGCGCTCGATCTTCGACTTCAACGTCGGCGTGCTGCGGTGGAGCTGGCGGGTAGGTTACTACGCCTACAGCGCTCTGGGCACCGACCGCTACCCGCCTTTCACGCTGGCGGAGGTTCCCGACTATCCGGCCGGGCTGGACGTCCAGTACCCGGCGCGGCTGCACCGCGCTCTCGTCCTGGTGAAGTGGCTCTTGGTCGTGCCACACCTGCTGATCCTGGCGATCCTGTTCGGCAGCGGGAGCTGGCTCAGTTGGCAGGCCGGCGACCAGGCATGGGCCTGGGGCGGCGGTGTGGTCGGACTCCTCGTCCTGCTCGCCGGGATCCTGCTCGCCATCACCGGGCAGTACCCCCGGCCACTGTTCGACATCATCCTCGGGATGAACCGCTGGGCGCTGCGGGTCGTCGGCTACGCCGCTCTGATGACTGACCGGTACCCACCCTTCCGGCTCGATGTCGGCGGTGACGACCCCGGCAGCCTCGCTGTCCCGAGCGGAGAGCCGGCTGCTCACGCTGTCCCCGGGAGAGGCTGACCTTCCCCTGCCATCCGCGATGAAGGCCGGCGCCTACTGTCGCGGCGCGGTGGTGCTTCTTTCAGTGATCAAGCCGGTGACGGCACGAACCCAAGGAGCACGAGAATGGAACAGATCCACAGCGGGCCAGATACGTGCGCTCGCCCGTCCGGCAGTTCCGGTCGGTGGCCGGGCAGCTGTGGTCGTCGTGGGTGAAGTACTCGTGGTCGGTCTCGTCCGCCTCGTGCAGGCGGCCACCCGCATCTGAACGTTCGAGTGACGAACTCACCGTGCGCCGCGGCCGGCCCCGCCTCGGCTGGCCTAGTCTCACGGTTGTGACGATCAGGAACTCCCACTGCTCCTTCTGCGGTACGCGATTCGTCCCCGATCAGGCCTGGCCGCGCACCTGTTCCGGCTGCGGGAACACCAGCTATCTCAACCCGCTGCCGGTCGCGGTGATGTTGCTGCCCGTCGACGACGGACTGCTGGTGATCCGCCGCGACATCGAACCGCACCGCGGCGGCCTCGCCCTGCCCGGCGGCTTCATCGACATGGGCGAGTCCTGGCAGGAGGCGGCCGTCCGGGAGCTCCGCGAAGAGACGGGCATCGTCGTCGGCACCGACGGCGTCCGGCTCTTCGACGTGCTCAGCGCTCCCGACGGCACCGTGCTGATCTTCGCCTTGGCACCCCGCACCCACTCGGCCGCCCTCCCGACGACCGCGACCACGCCCACGGCCGAGACGACAGAGTGGTCGCTGATCGACAAGCCGCAGGAGCTGGCGTTCCCGCTGCACACCCGGATCGTGGCGGACTACTTCCGCTCGGTGTGATCCACGGTCGCGGACTACGAACGGCCAGAGTTCGCGCGCCGACCCCGCTCACATGGGCTCGCCCCCTGCCTCCGTCGTCAGCCAACGAAGGCGCTAGAAGGCGTACGGGCCGAACCGGCCCCAGGCCACCACGGCGGCCAGCGCGAGCAGCACCAGGTTGACGACGATCGCCTGGGACTCCTTGCGGCGGGCATGCGTGACGGCGGCGCCGACCATGATCGCGACCAGGCCGACGGCGGCCAGCGGCGTCAGCACCGGCACGATGCCCAGGGCGGCGGGCAGGATCAGCCCGATGGCGGCGAGGAGCTCCAGGGCGCCGATGGTCTTGATGGCGCCGGCCGAGAAGTCGCCGGTCCAGGCCATGCCGGACGCGGCGAGCTTCTCCTTCGACTGGGCGATCTTCATCAGGCCGGCGCCGAGGAAGGCGAGAGCGAGCAGGCCGGCGACGATCCATAGAGCGACGTTCATCGAGATCCCATCGAGCGAATTCACTTTAAGATTCAACCGGACTGTACGCATGGCGACTTGAAGCGTCAAGTGCAACAGCCGCCGGATCACTTGACGACTCAAGTTAGACTGAAAGACATGGACGACTCGCAGGAGCCGCGCTGGCTGACCGAGGAGGAGATGCGGACCTGGCTGGCGCTGGTCAGCGTGCTGATCAGACTGTCGACCGCGCTCGACGGGCAACTGCAGCGCGACGCCGGGATCAGTCACTTCGAATACCAGGTGATGGCCGGGCTGTCGATGAGCCCCGGACACACCATGCGGATGAGCGAGCTGGCAGCCCTCTCCGACGGGTCGCTGTCACGGCTGTCCCACGTGGTCAAGCGGCTGGAGAAGCGTGACTGGGTGCGTCGCACGCCGGATCCTGCCGACGGCCGCTACACCCTGGCCATCCTCACCGAAGAGGGCTGGGAGAAGGTCGTCGCCACCGCCCCCGGGCACGTGGAGGCGGTGCGCCGCTTCGTCTTCGATCCGCTCACCAAGGCCCAGGCCCGGCAGCTGTGCGACATCGGACGCCGCATCACCCTCGCCATCGACCCCGACGACACCTGTCTCGGCTGACACCCGGACCTCGCGAGCCCACGGTGTCCGGACACCCACGGCCCGCCTCAGACCTGGAGCCCTCATGACATCCATCCTCAACCCGGACATCCCGGCAGGGGCGTACGACGCGTTCCTGCCGGGCGCGCTGCCCCAGGCCCGCGCTCAGCGCGCCTGGACCCCCGCCGACGGCCGGCTGCCCGCCATGTACATCAGCCACGGCGCGCCCCCGCTCTTCGACGACGGTCCCTGGATCCGGGAGCTGTTCGACTGGGCCCAGGCCCTGCCCAAACCGAAGAGCATCCTCATCGTCTCCGCGCACTGGGAGGCCGCGCCGCTGTCGCTGTCCGCCCCGGCCGCGCACACCCCGCTGGTGTACGACTTCGGCGGCTTCCACCCCCGCTACTACACGATGCGCTACGACACCCCCGACGCCACCGCCCTCGCCCGCCGGGTCGCCGCGATGATGCCCGACGACGAGCCGGTCCACCAACACCCCAGCCGCGGCCTCGACCACGGCGCGTGGGTGCCGCTGATGGCCATGTATCCGCTGGCCGACATCCCGGTGCTCCAGCTCAGCCTGCCCACCCACGACCCAGGCCGGCTCCTGGAGCTCGGAGCCAGGCTCGGCCCCTTGCGCGAGGAGGGCGTCCTGGTGATCGGGTCGGGTTTCATGACGCACGGCCTGCCGTTCGTCACCAGGGACATGCTCGAGGGCAAGGTGCCGTCCTGGTCCTCCGACTTCGACGCCTGGGCGGCCGACGCCCTGGCCCGCGGCGACGTGGACGAACTCGCCGCCTACCGGACCCGCGCCCCCGGCATGCCCTACGCCCACCCCACCGTCGACCACTACATCCCGCTGTTCGTCACCCTCGGCGCCGGCAGCCGCCCGGACCACCCGGTCCACACGACCATCGACGGCTACATGATCGGCTTCTCCAAGCGCTCCTTTCAGACCACGGGGTGACGCCCCGAAGGGGGCCCGGCGCACTCGACTCGCCTCTTGGCAAGCCTCGTCACTTATGGCAATCATGGAATCGCTTTGAGTGACGACATAGGAGTGTGCGCCCTGGACGAGACCCGATCGACGTCGACAGCGCTCGGTTCGGCCATGCCCCCGGATCTGGCGGACGCGGGAGCGCCCCGGCCGAGCCGCGACCTCAGAGTCCCAGCGGACCTGGTCGCGACAGCCGAGCACGGACTGGCCGCCGGCGGCCGCCCCCGCAAACGCGTGCTGATCATCGGGGGCGGCCTGGCCGGACTGGTCGCCGCCTACGAGCTGATGCGCCAGGGCCACGACCCCGTCGTCCTGGAGGCCCAGCACCGGATCGGCGGGCGCGTGCTCACCCTGCGCGGATTCGCGCCCGGCCTGTACGCCGAGGCGGGCGCGATGCGGATCCCGCGCGTGCACGATCTCACGCTCGCCTACTGCGAGAGGTTCGGCCTGACCCTGCGCCCGTTCGTCATGGGCAACCCCAACGCCCTGGCGTACATCCAGGGCGTCAGGACCACGATCAGGGAGCTGAACGCCCGCCCCGAGATCGTCGACTTCGGGCTGGCCGAGCACGAGCGCGGCCGCACCTACGAGGACCTGTGGCGCAGCGCCACCCAGGAGATCCACGACCTGTACGCGGAGGAGGGCGAGGACGCGTTCGACCGCATCTGCGTCGAGTATGACCGCTACTCGATCCGCAGCTTCCTGCGCGAGCGCGGTTTCTCCGAGGGGGCCATCGAGCTCTACGGCGTCATGAGCTTCCGGGAGGCCAACCTCAACGCGGCGGTCATCGAGCAGTTCCGCGAGATCATCGGGCGGGCGTTCGAGGACATGCAGGAGATCGAGGGGGGCGCCGACCGGTTGCCGGCCGCCTTCTATCGCGAGCTCAGAAACCACATCCGGTTCGGCCACGAGGTCACCGCCATCGAGCAGGACGACCACTCGGTCACCCTGCACGTCAGGACGGGCTCGGGCCGGACGACGCTCACCGGCGACCACGCCATCTGCACGATCCCGTTCTCGGTGCTGCGCGACGTCGAGACCAGGCCCGCCTTCTCCCGCCGCAAGCAGCGCGCCATCCGCGAGCTGCACTACAACGCCTCCACCAAGATCCTGTTCCAGGTGCGGCGGCCGTTCTGGGAGCGGACCGACGGCATCGTCGGCGGCACCACGGTCACCGACCTGCCGATCCGGCGCATCTGCTATCCCTCCCACCCCACTCCCGGCGAGGACCGCTCGATCCTGCTGGCCAGCTACACCTGGGGCCAGGACGCGCTGCGGTGGGGCGCGATGTCATCGCAGAAGCGGATCGACCAGGCGCTCGAGGACGTAGCCAAGATCCACCCCGAGATCTACGACCACTTCGAGTTCGGCGTCACGCACTCCTGGTACAACGACCCCTACGCGGCCGGCGCCTTCGCCCTGTTCGAGCCACACCAGCAGAGCAGCCTGCATGACGCGATCATCGCGCCGGAGGGCCGTGTGCACTTCGCCGGCGAGCACTGTTCGCTGTGGCACGCGTGGATCGAGGGCGCGCTGGAGTCAGGGCTCAACGCGGCACGAGCCGTACACGAGGCAGGCTGAACGGAAGAACTCAGCGCGGCACGAGCGCGCACGAAGCGGGCTGAACTGAGAGCTCAGCACAGCACCGGCCGTGCACGAAGCGCGCTGAGCGGGAGGGCTCGTCAGCGGGGCGCCCGCTCGGCGTAGCGGCGCAGGCGCGCGGCGGCCATGGTCAGATCGGCGGCGGCCGCCGCGCAGGCGGCGAGGTGGGTGTTCACCGCCTCGCGCAGCCAGGGCGGCGCGACGCCGCCGGCCTCCAGTCCGGCCTCGATCTCGTGCAGGCGCTCGGCGCACTCGGCGAGCGCCCGGGCATCGGACCGCAGCACCATGGCATGGGCGGCGATCGCCGCGAACTCGGCTGACATCGGTCCTCCGGTCAGGGGAACGGCAGCGGGACGGCGGCGTCCCGGAGCGTCTGGCGGGCGACGGCCGACAGGCAGAGCAGCGGGCGGGCGCCGTCGAGACCCAGCTCGCGAAGCCGGCGGGCCAGCGGGTGAGCCGACCGCGGCCCGACGGTCAGTCGTATCCGCGGCACGGGATGCACGCGGCCCGGGCCCCGGGTCCGTACGCAGGAGCGCAGCATCGTGCCCGCCGCTCCCGGCGCGTAGCCGACCAGGTCGCGGTCGCTCGCGGGCAGCCCAGGGCCGAGGAGCCCGCGCAGGGTGAGAAGCCGGTCGTCGGGCGCGCCGACGGCGATGCGCGCGGACCTGGCGGTGAGCTCGAACTCCAGAGGCGCCAGGTGGGGTTCGCCACCCCACAACCGCGGCGCGACGGCGGAGACGACATCGTCGTCGACCACGGAGCCGGCCAGGAAGCTGCCCGAACGCCGCCGGTCGGCGCCGCGCAGCAGATCGGGCCAGACGCGCGGCGACCGCGGCCGCCACGGATCGGGCACGACGATCCCGAGGTGGACCTCGCGGTAGCCGCCCACGCTGGTGCGCCGGTTCCAGGAGGCGTGCACGGCGACCAGGGCACGCCCCCCGACCCGCACGGCGGCGCCGAACCCGGTTCCCTCCAGCAGGCCCGCCGCCGCCACCGGGTCCGCGGCGAAGTACGCCGTGAGGGCGCCGCCGTCCTGGCACCTGATCGGCAGCTCGACCGTGGCCTCCGGGTCGTCCACCGTGTAGGTGGGCACCGTGTAGGTCGGCACGGTGAGGAAGGGGAAACCCTCGGGGTGGGGCACGCGGTCGAACAGCAGGTACGCCTGCGAGCGCACGACCGGGCCCCGGTATGGGGCGAGCTGCCCGTCGATCCGGTCACGGGGCTCGATCAGGTGCTCCGCGATGTTGGCGAGGTAGTGGTCGATGCTGTGGCAGAGCGGGAACAGGTGTGTGGAGTCGAAGTAGTCCACCACGTACCAGTCGGGATGCAGGTCGAAGCAGCCGCCCGCGCCCTGGCCGTCGAGGGTGGGGATGATGTCGTGCTGGTTGGTGACGCTGGCGACCCAGGTGCGCGGGTCGGCGGGTCTCTTGAAGTCGACGGGCGAGCCGACCGCGACGGCATGGGTGACGGTGTGACGGGCGCAGAACCCCGCGTCCTGCGCCAGGTTCATGATGGCCGCGCCGCCCGCGCTGTGCCCGATGAGCGCCACCTCGGCGCCTTGCGGCAGGCCGTAGTCGTCGACGGCCCTGGCCAGCGCGCGGCTGTAAGGACTGCTGGCCAGCAGGGCGCTGCTGAAGGCGCCGAGCAGGTCCTGGGGCGAGTCGTCGTCGGGTCGTCCCGCGCGCATGCCGGGCGCCTGGACGATGTGACGCACCACCCCGTCCGGGCCCTCGACGCTCTGGATGAGCACCCGCCCCGTCGTGCCGACCGCGCTGATGTTGCGCAGGAACCCGAGCAGCGACCCGTGCGCGCTCAGTTGCGCGGATTCGGCGGCGGTCAGGTCGACCCGGCTGGCGGCTCCCTCCCCTGTGTCGAGGACGGCGACGGCCCTGTTGCTCATGCCGGTGATCGGATCGGCGGTGGCGTAGCCCTTGCCCGTCGCGATCAGCCAGGCGGCGGCGTCGTTGAGCGGGTTCTCGTCCAGCAGCGCCCGCAGGGCGAGGACCTCGCCGAAGACCGGGGCGAGCCCGCTGAGCGCGCGCACCGCGCCGCGGTCCTTGAGCAGGGCGCGCAGCGCGCGGACGGCCTCCAGGTCGCGGTCGGCGGCGACCGCCTCGATGAGCCGGCCGAGCACGGGGTCGCCGGTCAGTTCGGGGTGGTCGACGGCGACGGCGGCGATCCGCAGCCGCAGCGAGGTGGCCAGCACGCGCACGGCCAGGCACTCCGCGCCCGCCATGGCGCCGAACGTGGCCGCCAGGCGGCCCAACCGGCCACCGGCGAACGCGTAGCCGAGACCTCCGTCATTCGTGATCGCGCGCAGCAGCGCGCGGTGGGCCAGGTAACCCTCCGAGGGGGCGTGCGGCAGGGCGCGGAGCAGGGTGCCGTCGGTGAGCGCGGCCGTGGTGTGGACCGCCGCCTCCCGGATGGTGATCCCGATGTCGACCAGCTCGCGGGCCGCGTCGCGCAGCGACCCGGCGGCCGGGCCGGTCTCCCCGCTCACCGATCCGCCCGTCGGGTCATGCTGACGAAGCGGGGGCGCGGATCCTCCGGGACGTTGCGGTGCAGGACGTCCGACAGCGTCCGCGTGGTCTCGATGATCCGCATGCCGTGCGGGGAGAAGGTCTCGGCGTTGAACACCCGCGGGGCCAGGAGCGGGTTGGTCAGCGCCTGGGAGAAGGCGTCGATGGCGATGATCTTCGTGAGGAGCGGCGGCAGCATGGCCCCGGGAGCGCCGGGCTCCTCGGCGAACAGGCCGACGTACAGGTCGAGGTCGTCGACGCCGCGGTAGAGCTCCCGCAGCGCGCCGCTGACCCGCTCGTCGCCGGAGACCTGTTCGAAGGCGCGCACCCGGGGAAAGTTGCAGTGCTCGCGGTAGCTGTTGTAGGGGGCCAGGGCGAGGGCGCGTGAGTCGGCGATGCTGGCCACGTCCACCTCCGTGAGGACGGGGTCGGTGTTGAACAGGCCGATGCGGCCGGCGCGCTGGCGGGAGGCGTCGTCGAAGAGGCGGCCGAGGCCGGGCTCGGGGATCAGCGCGCCGCCGACCAGGGTCTGCGCCATCGGCAGGTCGCGTCCGCCCACCGACAACCGCGAGGGGATCAGGCTGTGCCAGCGGTAGACGAGGTTGAACTCCACCGAGGCCCAGTTCTCCCGGTGCCAGGGCGCGTGGGCCAGCATCGCCGACAGCCGCGAATCCAGGGTGAAGCGGAAGTGGTAGGGGGTGATGTGGTTGATGTACTCCTCGACCACCAGCTTGATCAGCAGCACGATGAGGATGTTGCGCGCCGTCTGGAACAGGCGCTCGTCGTCCCAGCGCGGATGGCACCCGGCGAGCAGGCGGGCCACCCTGTTGTGCTCGCGCAGGAACAGCACCGTGAGCATGGTGAAGCCGATCTGGATGTTGCCCCGGTCGCTCCCGGTCGCGAACAGGGTGTCGCGCTGCGCGTCGGTGAGTTCCGCGAAGCGGATGACGCTCAGCGGGGCGAACTCCGGCTTGATCTTGCCGTTCTCGCACAGGTAGGGCGGGAACTCCCCGCCGTTGATGAGCTGGCTCTTGAGCAGCCCGCCGTCGAACGTGCGCAGCGCGGCCGTCGCCTCCCGGTGGAGGCCGTAGAGCTGGTTCAGGTCGATGTGGTGGTTGGAGGTGTTCTTGCGGGGGTCGCGCGGGATGTTGGTGTCGCCGCGCAGGAAGCCGTCGGTGAACCACTGGGCGAAGTAGGCGAACAGCACCGTGGAGCGAGGGCAGGGAATCATGGTCTCGCCACGGGTGAACAGGCCGGCGGCACGCTCGGGCGTGGGCCGGCCGCCCTCGGCCACGTCGAGTGGGGGCACGTGCCTGCCGCTGTAGGTGCGGTCGGTCAGCGAGGCCCACGACGTGTAGCCGGCCATCGTGCTCAGCGGCTCCGGCCGTGGCGGCATCTCGCGGATCGCATGGTCGATCAGCGAGGCGTTGAGGCGACGGCGTACGGGCCGGATGGTCTGTACGAGCTCCCAGAACGGCCGGCCGCTGGTCAGAGCCAGAAACCTGAGCCGGTTGGCGGCCCCGTCGGTGGCGATGCTCCGTGCCTTGGCTCTGCCCGCCATCGTCATCCTTCCTGGCCTTCGGCCCCGAGCCCGAGGACGAACCGGTCGGGGAAGATCTCGTTGGAGCGGACGATCCGCCCTTCCGGTGGCGGGAGCAGCCGCACACCGGGGCGCAGCAGCAGGCGGCGTACGGTTTCGCAGACGACGCCCCTGGCGGGATGCACGCCGAGGCAGGCGTGATGGCCGTGGCCGAAGAACAGCTGATGGTGGCCCGGCCGGTCGAGGCGGAACTCGTCGGGCTCGGCCACCACGTCCGCGTCGAACATGGCGGAGGCCGGCGCGGCGAGTACGAACGTGCCCGCCGGGATCATCGTGCTGCGCGGGGTGCCGGCGGCCAGGACGTAGTCGCGCTCGCACAGCCTGGGAAGCAGCTTGAAGAACGGATTGAACCGCAGCGCCTCCCAGACATAGCGGTCGAAGAGGGTGGGGTCGGGGTCGCCGGCCGCCTCGACGGCCCGCGCCAGCACCTGCGGGCGGAGCAGGAGCTGCTCGACCGCCTCGGCCATGGCTCCGGGCGCGCTCTCCACGAACCCGAGAGGCAGGCCGGCCATGTTGATCAGGATGCGCTCGTCGTCCAGCCCGATCTCGGCGGGCAGGGTGGTGCCGGCGAGCCGGGAGAAGACGTCGTCGGGCAGGTGCCGTCCGGCCCGCAGCGCGGCCCTGCGTTCGGCGAGCTCGCCACGCAGGTAGTCCAGCATCTCCGATCCCGCGCGGACCGACGCGGCCTGGATCTCCGGATCGCCCAGGAAGTTGGCGAAGCCGTCGGTGACGATGGCCCGCGTCCACCCCGACATGGTCCGCGGGTCGGGGCCGGGGAAGCCGAAGTATTTCGCGCACACGCCCAGGGCGACGTGGCGGAACAGACCGTGAACCACCTCCATGCGGCCGTTGGGCGAGGCGACGTCGAGCAGCTCGTCGGCGATGCGCCCCGCCAGCGCGCGCACCTCGGCCGCGTCGCGCGGGTCGAGCATGACCTGCATCAGCCCCTTGTCGCGCCAGTTCATCGGGGTGGCGTCCCTGCCCAGCATGAACGGGCCGCCGAGCGCGGCGTCGAGGCGCGGGCCGAAGGCACGGACCGAGAAGACCTCCTCGCGGGAGAGCACCTCGGTGACATCGGCGAACCGGGTCACGACCGTGAAGGCGGGCGTGACGAAGACCGGGCGTTGCTCGCGGAGCTCGGCGAACAGGGCGCGCCAGTCGGTGCGCATCCACTCCCGGACGAGGCCGAACGCGGACATCGGGTCGCGGGCCAGCGCCTCGTCGTATCTCTCCAGATGGCTCTCCAGATGGCCGCCCGTGGTCGTCTGATCGACAGCACCCATGCAGTGGACCCTTCCGCCTAAGTCGGAGCGAACAGAGATCATCACGCTGTGTAGCCACAATCTAGGCACGCGACGGCCCGCCCCCCGATGGCTACCGCATGGATTGTTTTGATTCCTCTGAGTGACTGCTTCGTCACTCACAGGCCATTGCCGTGGTCCGGGGACCCGGCCGTTGAATGGGGAGCCGACTCGTCCTCGCCGATCCCAGGAGCCAGCGTGAACTCGTCACCCATCCCGCAGGCGGGCGGCTCGGGCACGGCGGAGACGGTGACGGTCACGGCCGGCCGCCGGGCCGTCTACCTGGTCGTCCTCGTGGTGCTCCCCGTGCTGCTCCTGGCCCTCGCCGTGCCCGTCGCCTGGGGATGGGGCATCGGCCCGCGCGACGTGGTCATCGCGGTCGTGATGTATCTGATCAGCATCTTCGGGATCGCCATCGGCTACCACCGGCTCTTCACCCATCGGGCCTTCAAGTGCCACAGGCCGCTGCGCATCGCGCTCATGCTGGCCGGCGGCATGGCGGTCGAGGGCCCGGTCACCCTGTGGACGGCCGAGCACCGCCGTCACCACAAGTACGCCGACCGCGACGGCGACCCGCACTCGCCGTGGCGTTACGGCGACGACGGCCTGGCCCTGCTGCGCGGCATGGCGCACGCCCACGTCGGCTGGTTCTACACCGCGCGTCACCGCTCCAGCCGCCGGCACTGGGTGCCCGACCTGCTGGCCGATCCGGACGTGCGGCGGTTCGACGCCGCCTACCCCGCCGTCGCGGCGTTGTCGTTCGCGCTGCCCGCCGCGGTGGGCGGGCTCTGGTCGATGTCGTGGGCGGGCGCGTGGAGCGCCTTCTTCTGGGGCGGGCTGGTCCGCTACGCCGTGGTGCACCACGTCACCTGGTCGGTCAACTCCATCGCGCACACCTTCGGCGAGCGTCCGTTCCGCACCAGGGACCGCTCGTCGAACGTGTGGTGGGTGGCGATGCTGACGCTCGGCGAGGGCTGGCACAACTGGCATCACGTGGAGCCCACCTGCGCCCGGCACGGAGTGCTCAAGGGCCAGCTCGACCCGAGCGCCCGGCTGATCCGGTGGTTCGAGCGGGCGGGCTGGGCCTACGGCACGCATTGGCCCGACCCCGCCCGCCTGACCGCCCGCCTGTCCGCCCGCCTGTCCGACCGCCTGCCCGCCCGCGGTGCCGACCAGCGCGATCCACGCACGTGACGGTTCCACCGCTCCCGCACGGCCGGACCGCGATCCTGCCCGATGCCATCGGCGGGCGCGCCGCTCTCAGTCTTCGTCGGAATGCCGCCGCAGTGTCGGCTTGACCTCGGCGAACAGGTCGCTCGCGGTGGTCGGTCACCTGCTCAGCGGTGTGCGCTCGGGTGCCCGTCATGCGCGGACATGACGGCGTGACCTACGGTATCTCTGCAGATTCGTACCGTAATGCTGCTATATCCATATGCGCATGCCTTGAGCATGATGCATAGCGCCGTACGTACCTCCAAACGGCAGATTCCGGTTTTCGGGAGGTACGTATGCACCGCAGTGTCGTCCTGCTCTCCACCGTCGCGCTCTCCACGGCAGGCGCCCTGGTCTCCTCAGGCACCGCCCAGGCCGGCGCCCGGACCGACCTCGACCCCGGGCCCGCCAGGTGGTCGGCCACCGACTCCTGGTCGGACCGCAGGACGGTCCTGCAGTACTGGACGTCGCAGCGGATGCTGGCGGCGCAGCCGCTGGCGGCTCCCGCGCCGCGACGCGGCACCCGGTCGGGCGCGCCGACCCAGGGCACCCCCTGGGCGACCCGCGGCGCCTCGGCCACCGTGACCCGGCGTCCCCCGGCCCAGCGCACCCCGTGGACCGTCCACTCCTCGGCCGTCACCACCCGGGCCGCCTCGTGGACCAGCGCCCCGGCCGTCACCACCCGGGCCGCCTCGTCGACCGGCACCTCGGCCGTCGCCACCCTGCTGCGGGCCCAGGTGCCCAACAGCCCCGGCCTCCGGTGGACCGACGGCGCCGCCGTCGTGCGCACCACCGGGCGCGTCTTCTTCACCACCGCCGAGGGCCGCAACTCCTCGTGCTCCGGCACGGCCGTGACCAGCGCCAACGAGAGCGTCGTCATGACCGCGGGGCACTGCGTGAAGCTGAACGGCGCCTTCCACCGCAACTGGGTGTTCGTGCCGGCCTTCGACAGGGGCCGGCGTCCGTTCGGCACCTGGGTGGCCAGCAGGCTGCTGACCACCCAGCAGTGGAACGTCCGCGAGGACATCAACTTCGACATCGCCGCCGCCGTGGTCGCGCCGTTACAGGGGCGGACGCTGACCGACGTCGTGGGCGGGCAGGGGGTGGCGTTCAACCAGGCCAGGCAGCGGCAGATGTACTCCTTCGGCTACCCGGCGGCGGCGCCCTTCGACGGCTCGGCGCTGATCTACTGCAGCGGGCGGGCGTTCGACGACACCGTCATGACCAGGGACCAGGGGCTGCGCTGCGGCATGACCGGCGGGGCCAGCGGCGGCCCGTGGTTCCAGGGGTTCGACGAGTCCACCGGGCTCGGCTGGCTGAACTCCGTCAACAGCTTCAAGTACAACTTCGCCCCGGACTTCATGTTCGGCCCCTTCTTCGGGAACGAGGCGATGGCCGTCTACCAGGCCGCGCAGCGCACCGGGGCGGCCTGAGGGTAGTGACCATGACCCGCGCCGGCGTCCGGCCGGCGCCGGCCCGGCCGTGGCCGACGTCCCTCTCAGCCGGTGCTGATCCGGTGGCGGAAGACCCAGTAGGTCCAGCCCTGGTAGAGCAGCACCAGCGGCAGGAAGATCACCGCGACCCAGGTCATGATGCCGAGCGTCTTCGGTGTGGCCGCGGCGTTCTCGACGGTCAAGCTGTAGGCGGGGTTGATCGTCGATGGCAGGACGTTGGGATAGAGGACCGAGAACAGCCAGATCACGGTCATGCCGATGGCGATCGCCGACAGCAGGAACGACCAGCCCTGGCGACCCCTGAGCAGGGCGAGGAGAGCCAGTACGAAGGAGACGGCGACGACGGCGGCCAGGATCCACGTGACGAGGTCACCGTGGGCGATCTGGGTCCAGATCAGGAAGGTCACCGCGATGACGGCCGCGACCACGCCGATCCTCAGCGCCACGGCGGCCGCGCGCCGGCTGACGTCGCCTCCGGTCTTCAGGGCCAGGAACACCGCGCCGTGCGTGACGAACAGCGCCAGCGTCGTCAGCCCGCCGAGCAGCGCGTAGGGGTTGAGCAGGTCCCAGAACGTGCCGACGTACTCGAAGCGGGAGTCGAGCTTCACGCCCCGCACGATGTTCGCGAACGCGACGCCCCACAGCAGCGCGGGCACGAACGAGCCCACCATGATGCACGCGTCCCACCGCCGCTCCCACACCTTGGAGTCGTGCTTGGTGCGGTACTCGATGCCGACCCCGCGCACGATCAGCGCCAGCAGGATCAGCAGCAGCGGTATGTAGAACCCGCTGAACAGCGAGGCGTACCACTCGGGGAAGGCGGCGAACGTGGCGCCTCCCGCGGTGATCAGCCACACCTCGTTGCCGTCCCAGACGGGGCCGATCGTGTTGAGCATCAACCGGCGTTCGGCCTCGTTCCTGGCCACGACGGGCAGCAGCATGCCGACGCCGAAGTCGAACCCCTCCAGGACGAAGTAGCCGAGCCACAGGACGGCGATCGCCACGAACCAGACGTCGGTGAGCTCCACTGCCCGATCCCTCCTTGTAGACCTAGTGGGCGAAGACCCGGTAGGCGAAGACCTAGTAGGCGAACGACATCTCGCCGCCCTCGCCCGGCTCCTCGCCGTCGGCGGGTGGCGGGGCCTTCCTGCCGTACTTGATCATCAGGCCGAGCTCCACCAGGGCCAGGCCGCCGTACAGGGCCGTGAAGACGATCAGCGAGGTGAGGACGGTGCCGGGGCCGACGCTGGGTGAGACGCCGGCGGCGGTCTTCATCTGGCTGAAGACGATCCATGGCTGCCTGGCCATCTCGGTGAAGATCCATCCGAAGCTGTGCGCGAGGAAGGGCAGCGCGACGGACCAGACGGCGGCTCTCCACATCCATCTCCTGCCGCGGATGTGACCTCCACGGGTCAGCCAGAGCATGACGAGCGCCACCAGCGCCGCGAGCATCCCGAAGCCGATCATCAGCCGGAAGCCCCAGTAGGCGATCGGGATGTAGGGGCGGTAGTCGCCCGGGCCGAACCTCTTCTGGTATTCGGCCTGGATGTCGTTGATGCCCTGCACCTTGCCGTCGAACGAGCCCGTGGCCAGCTGCGACAGCACGCCCGGAATCGTCACCTGGAAGACCGGCTCGGTGCCGGAGAGTGTCCCGATGGTGAACAGGGAGAACGGCGCCGGCTGCTCGGTCTCGTAGAGCGCCTCGGCGGCGGCCATCTTCATCGGCTGGGTCTGGGTCATCGTCTTGCCGAGGACATCGCCGGAGACGAGGGTGCCGAACGCGCTCAGCACCACCACGACCGCGCCCAGCCGGAGGCACGGGCGGAAGACGTCGAGGTCCCTCTTCCTGGCCACGTGCCAGGCGGAGACGGCCATGAGGATCGCCCCGCCGGACAGCCAGCTGCCGATGATCGTGTGCGGGAACGCGGCCAGCAGGACCTTGTTGGTCAGCACCTCGCCGAAGTCGACCAGCTCGGCCCGCCCGTCGATCTTGAAGCCGACCGGCCACTGCATGAACGAGTTGGCGGCCATGATGAAGTAGGCGGACAACGTCGTGCCGATCGCGACCGCCCAGATGCACGCGAGATGGACCAGTTTGGGGAGCCGGTTCCAGCCGAAGAGCCACAGCCCCAGGAAGGTCGACTCCAGGAAGAACGCCAGGAGCGCCTCCAGCGCGAGCGGTGCGCCGAAGATGTCGCCGACGAACCTGGAATAGGAGCTCCAGTTCATGCCGAACTGGAACTCCTGCACGATGCCCGTCACCACGCCCATGGCGAAGTTGATCAGGAAGAGCGTGCCCCAGAACTTGGTCGCGCGAAGGTAGGCCGCCTTGCCGGTGCGCACCCAGGCGGTGTTCAGGATGGCCACCAACAGCGACATCCCGATCGTGACGGGCACGAACAGGAAGTGATAGACGGTGGTGATCCCGAATTGCCAGCGCGCAAGATCCAAGGCGTCCATGAGAACGACTCTAAGTGTCCGATCGCGTACATCTTGTCACAACACGCTGGCGTACCACACGAAAAGCGATCTCCGTCGCCTGGAGTCACCCAAGAGAGCGCCTCGAGATGATCAGGAATCGCCCAACCAGGCCCGCGAGGCCCGGCGGGTCAGCGCAGTTGGACGGCGACGACGCAGGAAATATAACCGATCGATCGGTCTTATTTCTGGTATCGTCACGGGCATGGAAGACGGACGGAAGGCTCGCGGGCAGCGCAGCCGGGAGGCGATCCTGACCCACGCCGTGTCGCTGGCGTCGGTCGACGGGCTCGACGGCCTGAGCCTCGGCCGGCTGGCGGAGGTGGCCGGAGTCAGCAAGTCCGGGTTCTTCGCCCACTGGCGCGACAAGCGGCAACTCCAGCTCGACACCATCGACCGGGCACGCCGCCAGTGGGTCGAGCACGTGGTCTCCCCGGCCCTGCGACACCCTTCCGGCCTGCGCCGCCTCTACGCCCTGCACCAGAGCCGGCTCCGCTTCTACGCCGACGGGGTGCTGCCCGGCGGATGCTTCTTCTTCGCCGCCCAGGTCGAGTTCGACGACCGGCCCGGGCCGGTGCGCACCGAGGTGGCCAGGGCCCTGACCGACTGGCTCGGGCTGCTGCGCGGAGAGGCCGAGAAGGCGATCGAGCTGGGCGAGCTGCGCGACATCGACCCCGAGCAGCTCGCGTACGAGATCGAGGCCCTCGGCGAGGCGGCCGTGATCCACATCCGGCTGCTGCGCCGCGACACCGCCTTGCCCCATGCCCGCCGCGCCGTCCTGCAACGGCTGCGCGCGCACGCCACCGACCCCTCACTCCTTCCGGAGGACTGACCCTTGACCACTTCCCGAGACGGCCGCTACGTCCCCGTCCAGGTGCACTTCGACGATCTCGACGCCATGGGCCTGCTCCACAACTCGCGCTACGCCCTGCTGGTCGAACGCGCCATCTCCGCCTACTGGGCCGAGCTGGGCTGGAACTTCGACCCGGCGGTGTCGGCGTTCCGGGACGTGTTCCTGGCCGTACGCGAATTCAAGATCACCTATCATGCGCCGATCGTGGGCGCGGGCGAGCCCCTGGTGCACTTCTGGATAGACCGGATCGGCCGCACGAGCGGCGTCTACGGCTTCCGCGTGCTGTCGCCCGACCGGTCCGTGGTGCACGCGGAGGGGCACCGCGTCAATGTCAACCTCGACCCGGCGACGTTCCGCCCGACCCCGTTCACCGCCGAGACCCTGCGGGCGGCCCGGCTCCTGGTCAGAGAGCCGGTGACGACCTGACAAGACTTATGGCCTGCTAGCACGCCACGGAACGATCACCTTGCGTCTCGGAGCCGCCTCGGGACGCGGGGGTCACGGCCCGGTGAGGCGGCGTTCGCCGGTGGTGGTGATGACGTACACCTGCCAGTTGTAGTAGGCGTAGTAGTTTCTGGGGTCGCGCTTGATCTGGCGGGCGTGCAGGAGGATGGCGTTCACGTACGCCTGCGACGGGTTGTAGGCGTGCAGCGCCCGCCGGTAGTCGCGGGGTGCGCCGGTGGCGCGCAGGTAGTTGGCGGCGGCCATGACGGCGTCGCGCACGTTCCGGATGTCGCCGCCCATCCCGTACGCCTTCCACGTGGCGGGCATGAACTGCATGGGCCCCTGGGCGCCGGCGTGGCTCGCCGAGCGCACCCTGCCGAACTTGGTCTCGGCGAACATCACCGCCGCCAGCACCTCCCATTCCACCCCGAAGCGCCGCTCCGCCTTCTTGAAGTGGCCGAGCAGGGTGCCCGCCGGTAGAGGGTCCTGGACCTTGAACGTGGCGGAGCCCTTGATCGGCCGGGCGAGGGAGAGCAACTCGCGGATGGCGGCCGTGTTGTCCCGTGCCTGGGCGGCGAGCCCGGCCGGCAGCCGGGCGAAGGCCCGGTCGGCCACCTTGGGGTGGCGGGCGGCGAAGCGGTAGATCCGCTGCTGGTGCAACGCGAGGAGCCGGACCTCCTCGGGAGGCGTTCCCTTCGCCGCCCCGCCGGCGGTCCAGGCGTCGACGGCCTCGGCCAGCCGGCCGGCGGTCTTCTCCAGCGCCGCCGCCAGCTTCGCGGCGTCGCCAGGGATCTTGGCGTCGGGGGCGGGAAGGTCCGGTGGTCCGGGGGTTCGCGCGGGTGATCGTTCCGTGGTGGGAGCGGGCGCGGACGACGGGACGGTGTCCGCCGTACGGGCTGGATCGCCGCAGCCCGCCGCGGCGACGAGGACGGCGACCGCCACCGCGGGCAGAAGCCTGGCACGGGCGCGGCACCGGTCACGAGACCGGGTGATCTCCGGGCGTTCTCCCATAGCGGGTCAACCTACCCGCACGAGGGTGTGAAAGGTCGTACCGGTGGTAGCCCCTCAGCGAGAGCGGCGACACGATTCGGGGGACACCATGCGCTTGACCAACGATGAGATCGACACCGCACTGGCGGCCCTGGAGGGGTGGCGCCTGGAGGAGGATGCCCTGGTCAGGGACATCGCCATCACGCCCGACAGCTACCGCTGGCTGAGCGAGGCGGTGATGAACGAGGCGAACGCGCTCGACCACCACCCCGAGATCGAGCGCACCCCTGAGGGCATCCGCTTCCGGCTGTGGACCCACAGCGAGGGCGGGGTGACGGCCAAGGACGTCGAGCTGGCCGCGCACATCGACCACGTCATCGACGGCGCGGCACGCGATCGGGGCTGAGATCACCGGGCGTCAGAGGTTGGAGTGGAGGACCTTCCACGTGCCGGCGTACAGGCAGACGTTCGACGGCTCGCTCGCCCGGCGCTCGTTGCAGACCTTGAGCTCGACCAGCGCCACGTTGCGGTCGGTGAAGCTGAAGGGCTTCGGCGTGCCGTAGGAGCAGTCGAGGTAGCTGCGGTGCTTGAACGGCACGCTGCCGTCGGACTTGCGGTAGGTGACGCGGAAGACCGCCCAGCCGCAGCCACTGCCACGCGTCAGGTCGGTGACCTTCCCCTTGACCTTGACCGTGCTGGTGTTGGGGATGGTCTGCTTGTTGAGGCCCGAGCTGGTCAGGCTGCCCTTGGCCACGGCCCGCTGGCCGGGCGCGTACTTCGGTCCCCAGGTGGTCGGCGCGCTCTGCTCGGTCGTGGTCGTGGTCGGGGTGGTGGTGGCGGCCGAGGCGGCGGTGACTGTGCCCGCGGCGGTCGCTGCCAGGAGCGCTCCAGTGGCGACGGCGATCGTGATCGTACGGCTGGCCTTCATGGGGTTCCTCTCTCTCTTGGCGAGAGTGTGGAACACGCCGCTTTCAAGCCAATTGATTCCCGCCGTACCTTGAATTACTTTCGCCCGCATTGGCGGCACTGGTCCATGGGCCCCGTGTTCAGCTGTATTACCAGTAGGTTGGTAGCAAATATCGCGATCTCTCACGATCGAGACGGCGGGATGAGCAGCTGAGGGTTGACCTCAACTTTAGTTGAGCTTCCATCCTGAGATCATGAACGTCGTCACCGCGGGAAGGCGGGAGTGGATCGGCCTCGCCGTGCTCGCCCTGCCCGCCCTTCTCGCCTCGCTCGAACTGACCGTCACGAACCTCGCGTTGCCCGCCATCGGCCGGGACCTGGGCGCGAGCGGCACCCAACTGCTGTGGATCGTGGACATCTACGCCTTCCTGCTCGCCGGGTCGCTCATCACCATGGGCGTCTGGGGCGACCGGATCGGCCGCCGCCGGCTGCTGCTGATCGGGGCGGCTGCGTACGGGCTGGCCTCCGTGCTCGCGGCCTACGCGCCCGACGCCGGGAGCCTGATCGCCGCCCGGGCGCTCATGGGGGTCGCCGGGTCCACCCTCATGCCGTCCACCCTGTCCCTGGCCACGTCGCTGTTCCCCGACCCGCGGCAGCGGGCGGTCGCCATCGGGGTCATCGTCGCCAGCGTCTCGGGAGGGACCGCCATCGGCCCGCTGGTCGGCGGCTGGCTGCTGGACCACTTCTGGTGGGGGTCGGCGTTCCTGCTGTCGGTGCCGTTCATGGCGGTGCTGCTCGTCATGGGGCCGCTGCTGCTGCCGGAGCATCGTGACGCCGGCGCGGGGCGGCTGGACATCGTCAGCGCGCTGCTGTCGCTGGGCGCGGTGCTGCCTGTCGTGTACGGGCTCAAGCAGATCGCGGCCGGCGGCCTGGACGTGACGTCGTCGGCCGCGATCGCGACCGGGCTCGCGCTGGCCACGGCGTTCGTGCGCAGGCAGCGCGGACTGGCCGAACCCTTCGTCGACCTGCGGTTGTTCGCCGACCGGACGTTCAGCGTGGCCGCCGCCACCCTGGCGCTCGGCATCTTCGTGCTGTGGGGGTCCAACTACGCCATCGCGCAGTACCTGCAACTCGTGCACGGCCTGTCGCCGCTGGAGGCGGGCCTGTGGACGGCGCCCTCGGCGGCCGGCGTCATCGCCGGCTCCCTCCTGGCCCCCCGCCTGGCGCGCACGATCCGCCCGCCCGTGGTGATCGGCACGGGGCTGGCCGTCTCCGCCGCCGGCTACCTCGTGCTCACCCAGACCGGCGGGCTCGCCGTCCTCGTGACCGGGGCGGTCATCGTCTCCGCGGGCCTGGGCCCGATGATGGCGCTCGCCACCGACCTGGTCGTCGGCTCAGCACCGCCCCACCGGGCCGGCGCGGCGGCGGCCATCTCCTCGACCGCTCCCCAACTCGGTGGCGCGCTCGGCATCGCGCTGCTCGGCAGCGTCATCACCGCCGTCTACCGGAGCGAGGTCGCCTCGGCCGTCCCCGAGAGCGCCCGCGACAACCTCACCGCCGCCATGACCGTGGCCGACGGCCTTCCCGAACGGCTCGCGGCCGAGCTGCTCGGCACCGCCCGCGCCGCCTTCGTCCAGGGCTTCCACCTGGCCGCCGCGGTCAGCGCCGTCCTGATGGCCGGCATCGCCCTCCTGGTCATCACCCTTCTCCGTTCCCAGCGGCGCGGCCCGCTCGCGAGGGCCCCCAAGAGCTCCGGCGTCTAATGCCTGATTTGCGGGGAAATAGGCAGGTGTGCAGATCGTAAGCAGAGATCACCGCCCGGAACGTGCGAAGCAGGACCGGGAACGTCTCTGGGGTCTCGTGCCGCCCACACTGGCGAGGGTGGCCGCGTGGTGCGCGTGTCTGATCCTGATCGGCGTCGTGGGCAACTACGTGTTCACCATAGTGGCCACGATGCGGCTCGTCGCGCTCCCGGTCGCCGTCGCCCTGTTGCTGACCGCGCTGCTGTTCCCGCTCACCAGGGCACTGCGTGAGTCGGGCCTGCGGCCGATCTACGCGACGTGGATCACCATGTTCGTCGCGCTCGCGGTACTGGGCGGAGTCGGATGGATCATCGGGGTACGGGGCAATGAGGAGTTCCCCCGCCTGGTGAAACAGGGGCAGCAGACCGCCAAGGCGGTGGAGACCTGGCTCTACACCGGCCCGCTCCAGGTGAAGCCGAGCCAGCTCAGCACCTGGGTCGACGACGTCGCCAAGATGGTGACCGAGCGGCAGCAGCAGATCACCTCCACGGTGCTGGCCGGCACCGTGGTGGTGATCGAGGTGCTGACCTCCATCGTGCTGCTGCTCTTCGTGACGTTCTTCCTGCTGAAGGACGGCGACCGGATCTGGGCCTGGTTCCTGAGGGCCTTCGGCGGCGCGGCGCCGCGGGTCGACCGGGCCGGCCGGACCGCCTGGGTGACGCTCTCCCACTACGTGCAGGGCACCGTGGTGGTGGCCGCGGTGCACGGTGTCCTCATGGGCATCACGCTGGCGATCATGGGGGTGCCCCTCTGGGCCGCGCTCGCCATGCTGATCTTCCTGGCCAGCTTCATCCCGATCGTGGGCATCCTGTTCGCCGGAGCCGTCGCGACACTGATCACCCTCGGCACCAAGGGCCCGATCTTCGCGCTCATCTTCGTCGGCATCCTGATCGTCGAGCAGCAACTGGAGAACCACGTCCTCCAGCCCCTGATCGTGGGCCGGCTGCTGCACTTCCACCCCTTGGCGATCATCATCGTGCTCGCAGTCGGCGGCATCCTGGCCGGGATCGCGGGCGCGGTCGTGGCCGTGCCGATCACCGCGATCCTCTACCGGTCGATACCCGAGCTCTTCCGGGACGAGCCGCCCGCCCTCCCACCGGCACCGCCGCACCAGGAAGAGCCGGCGCACGCCGTACCGGACAAGGGCGACCCCGGACAGGCGGGCGGGGAGCCGGCCTCACCCACGCCCTGAGACCGACATCGCAGTGGTCATCACGGCAGGCAATAACGCTTGCTGTGATTGCGCGTTTCCGGCGCCCCGCCGGGCCCGTTGACTAGAGGCGACCGGTCGGCGCATCTCGCGCCACTCGCTCGGAAGGTCGTGATGGTCCTGGACATGCCTGGTCTGAGCGTGACCGTACGCGGGAGTCTGAACGGACAGGCGCCGCGCTGCGATCACCTGGACATGGTCCCGGCCGCGGAGCACGGATCGCCGGAATGCGGGCAGTGCCTGGCCCTGGGCCTCGGCTGGACGCGCCTGCTGGTGTGCCTCACCTGTGGGTGGGTGGCCTGTTCCGACGACTCTCCCGGTGGTCACGCGAGGAGGCACTACGAGGAGACCGACCACCCGGTCGTCGCCGAGCTGGAACCGGGCAAGGCCTGGCGCTGGTGCTACGTGCACGAGCGAACCGTGTGATCGGAACGAGAAGAGGATCATGAGTATCACTGAGGACGCGGTGAAACACCGCGAGGACTACGACGGTTCATCACCGTTTCCCGAGGCCGGGGAGCACGTCCCGGCGAGCCGCGTCCAGGCGGGACTGACGGGAACGATCGTCGTCGTGCCCTTCGTCGCGCTGGGCGTGGGGATCTGGCTGGCGTGGGGCGCCGAGGGAGCGCTCACCGACCTCCTGCTCGCCGTGGCGTTCTACCTGCTCACCGGGCTCGGGGTGACCGTCGGATTCCACCGCCTGCTCACCCACCGATCCTTCACCGCCCGCCCGTGGCTGCGAGTGGTGCTGGCGGTCGCCGGGTCGATGAGCTTCCAGGGCAATCTCATCGACTGGGTGGCTGTGCACCGCCGACATCACGCTTTCACCGATCGCCCAGGCGATCCACATTCTCCCTACCGGTATGGCGCCGGATTGCGAGGGCAGCTTCGGGGGCTTGCCCACGCTCATCTCGGGTGGATGTTCATCGCCGACCAGACTCCGGTCACCCGCTACGCCCCGGACCTGCTCGCGGATCCGGCCATGGTGCGGGTGGCCCGTGCCTTCCCCGCCCTCTGCGTCGCGTCGCTGGCGTTGCCGTTCGTGGCCGGCTGGGCGATCAGCGGGAGCCTGTACGGCGGGCTGACGGCGTTCCTGTGGGCCGGCCTGGTCCGGGTCGCCCTGCTCCAGCACGTCACCTGGAGCGTCAACTCCCTCTGCCACATCATGGGGAACAGGCCGTTCACGACCCGCGAGCATGATCGCTCGACCAACCTGTGGGCGCTGGCTCTGCTCTCCTTCGGCGAGAGCTGGCACAACGGCCACCACAGCGAGCCCGCCTGCGCCCGGCACGGCATGGACCGCCACCAGGTCGATCTCTCCGCCGGACTGATCCGCCTGTTCGAGCGGTTCGGCTGCGCCACGGACGTGCACTGGCCCGATGCCAGGCGGATGGAACGCCGCCGAGCCGACCGGGCCCGCGCACCGGCGAGTGGCTGATCGACGTCATCCCGGCCTCCGCGTACGGGCCTCCGGTTTCCGCGGGGGCCTACAGTGGGGAGGACCGCTCGCAACGCTGCCCGGCCGAAAAGGGGTGGCACGCATGGAGTTACGCCAGATCCGCTATTTCGTGACCCTGGCCGAGGAGTTGCACTTCGGCCGGGCGGCCGCCCGCGAGCACATCGTCCAGTCGGCGCTCAGCCAGCAGATACAACGCCTCGAACGCGAGTTGGGCGTGCGACTGCTGGACCGCAGCACTCACCACGTCGCCCTCACCCCCGCGGGCACGGCCTTCCTGACCGAGGCGCGCCAGATCCTCGACCACGTAGGACGGGCCAAACAGACCGCGCGCAACGCCGGGACGTCATCGCCCACGCTGCGTGTGGGCATCATCGACGCCGGCTACGACTCCATGCCGCAGATCCTGCGCGAGCTCCAGCAGCGCCATCCCGACCTGACGATCCACCAGATCGAGGCGGGCACTCCTGAGCAGTACCGGCGGCTGGCGGACGGGCGGCTGGACATCGGGATCGGACGCGCCTACCTGACCCCGCCGGAGGTGGCCTCCGAACCGATCAGGTTCGATCCTCTCGGCGTGCTCCTTCCCGACGACCACCCCTTCGCCGACCTGGACGGTGTGCCCGTCGCCGCACTCGCGGGCGAGGTGCTGCTGCTCGGCGAGGAGGCCCGGACGCCGGAGTTCAACCAGTTCGTCGTCGAGTTGTGCCACGCCGCCGGATTCGCGCCCACCATCTACGAGGGAACCGTCGAAAGCACCCGCGCGGCGGCCGACCTCGTGCTGCACCACCGCTGCCTGCTGTGCGTCCCCTCCTCCTTCCGCACCTCCAGCCGCCCGGGCACCGTCTGGCGACCCCTGACAGAACCCGCCATCCGCTATCCCTGGTCGCTCCTGTGGCATGAGGCCAACGCCTCCCCCCACGTCACCGCCGTGATCGACAGCGCCAGGCGACTCGCCCGGCGGCTCGGCTGGCTGGAACCCGGCGATCCGCACGTGGGGAGCGAGGTCGGTGGGTAGGAAGGTCGGTGCCCTGAAGATCTCTCACGATGACGGCAGAGGGGGAAGCCTCATGGCGAGTGAAGCCATCGACTTCGATCCGTCGGTCGTCGACGCGAGCACCGTGGCCGAGTCGATGCGGACGGACCCCGAGCGGGGGCTGACCGCGGATGAGGCCGCGCGCCGGCTGGCCTCGGCCGGGCCCAACGAGATCACGTCCGCCAGACCGGTGCCGAAATGGCGCAAGTTCGCGGAGCAGTTCCGCGACCCGCTGATCTACCTGCTGTTCGCGGCGATCGTCATCTCGCTCGTGGCCTGGCTCATCGAGGGAGCTTCGGGCTGGCCGTTCGACGCCATCGTCATCAGCGTCATCGTGGTGCTGAACGCGGTCCTCGGCTACTGGCAGCAGGCCAAGGCCGAGCACGCGGTCGAGGCGCTGCGGCGGATGAGCGCCATCACGGCGACCGTGCTGCGCGACGGGGCGCAGTCACGGGTGCCCACCCGCGACCTGGTGCCCGGCGACATCCTGGTGCTGGGCGAGGGCGACACCGTGGCCGCCGACGCGCGACTGCTGTCGGCCGTCACACTGAAGGTGTCGGAGGCCTCGCTCACCGGGGAGAGCGAGGCGGTGCTCAAGGACGCCCGCACGCTGCCCGAGCCGGTGGCGCTCGGCGACCGGCTCGACATGGTGTTCAACGGCACCGCGGTCATCCAGGGGGTCGGGCGGGCGGTGGTGACCGCCACCGGGATGGCCACCCAGATGGGGCAGATCGCCGACCTGCTGCACGCCACCCACGAGGACCCCACCCCGCTGCAGCGGGAGATCGCCCGCGTCGGCCGGATGCTCGGGATCGCGGTGATCGTGATCGCCGTGGTGGTGATCGCCACCATCTTCCTGTTCTTCGGGGTCGACAGCGTCGACGACGTCGTCACGGCCCTTCTCCTCGGGGTCTCGCTCGCCGTGGCCGCCGTGCCGGAGGGGCTGCCCACCATCCTGTCGGTGGTGCTCGCGCTGGGCGTGCAGCGGATGGCCCTGCACAACGCGATCGTCAAGAAGCTCTCCTCGGTCGAGACGCTGGGCTCGGCGTCGGTGGTCTGCTCCGACAAGACCGGCACCCTGACGAAGGGCGAGATGACCATCGGGCGGGTGGTGACCGCGGCGGGCGAGGTCACGGTGACCGGCGCCGGCTACCGGCCCGAGGGCCGGATGGAGCACGACGGGCGGCCGCTGGAGGAAGGGAGCGTCCTGTGGCGTCAGACCGCGTTCGTGCTCGGCGGCGGGAGCCTCGCCAACAACGCCATCCTCCGCGAGGAGGACGGCGAATGGGTGGTCCAGGGCGACCCGACCGAGGCCGCGTTCCTGGTCGCCGAGGTGAAGCTCGGCACGAGTGCCCTGCGCACGTCGAGGTTCCAGCGGGTGGGCGAGATCCCGTTCACCTCCGAGCGCAAGATGATGACCAGCATCGAGGCCGACGCCGAGCGAGCCGGCAAGCTGGCGGTGGTCGCCAAGGGCGCCCCCGACGTGCTGCTCAGGCGCTGCTCCCACGTACGGGTCGGCGACTCGGCCGAGCCGCTGGACGACTCAACGCGGGCCCGCATCGTCGACGACGTCGAACGCCTGTCCGGCGAGGCCTTCCGCACCCTCGGCGTGGCCTACCGGCCGCTGGAGGTGACCGAGCCGCCCGAGATCGACGAGTCACTCGAGGAGAACCTCGTCTACGCGGGCATGGTCGGGATCATCGACCCGCCGCGTCCCGAGGCGGCGACGGCCATCGCCGAGGCGCACCGCGCGGGGGTCCGGGTCATCATGATCACTGGAGACCACCCCCGCACCGCGGCGCGGATCGCCCACGATCTCGGCATCGTCGAGCGGGAGGCGGTCGCCGTGTCAGGGATGGAGCTGGACCGGCTGGACGAGGAGCAATTCCGCGAGATCGTACGGCACAGGTCGGTCTACGCGCGGGTCACCCCGCACGACAAGCTGCGCATCGTCGACGCCCTCCAGGCCGACCACAAGGTGGTGGCCATGACCGGAGACGGCGTGAACGACGCGCCGGCCCTGAAGTCGGCCGACATCGGCATCGCGATGGGCCGCACGGGCACCGAGGTCACCAAGGAAGCGGCGAAGATGATCCTCGCCGACGACAACTTCGCCACCATCGTCCAGGCCATCCGCGAAGGCCGCCACATCTTCCTGAACATCAAGAAGTTCCTGCGCTACCTGCTGTCGTCGAACATGGGCGAGGTGCTGACCGTCTTCCTCGGCGTCGTGCTCGCCGGGGTCATCGGCCTGTCCCACGGAGAGGGCACGATCGTGCTCCCCCTGCTCGCCACCCAGATCTTGTGGATCAACCTGCTGACCGACAGCGCCCCCGCCCTCGCCATGGGCGTGGACACGGAGATCGACGACGTGATGAGCCGCCCGCCGCGTTCGCTGCAGGAGCGGGTCATCGACCATCGGATGTGGGCCGGCGTGATCGTGATCGGCCTGGTCATGGCGGTGGCGACGCTCGTCACCATCGATCTCTACCTGCCGGGCGGCCTCATCGAGGGCTCGCAGTCGCTGGACAACGCGCGGACGGCGGGCTTCACGGTGCTCGTGCTGGCCCAGCTGTTCAACGCCCTCAACGCGCGGTCCGAGACCGGCACCGCCTTCCACGGGCTGTTCGCCAATCCGTGGCTGTGGGGGGCCATCGCGCTGTCGGCGGTGCTGCAGGTCGCCGTGGTCCACCTTCCGTTCCTCAACGAGGCGTTCACGACCTCGCCTCTCTCCCTGGGGCAGTGGCTGGTCTGCGTCGCCATGGCGAGCACGGTGCTCTGGGCCGGCGAGCTCCGGAAGCTGATCCTGCGGCTGACGGGCCAACGGGTGAGCTGATGGCCGTGCGGTCTCTGCCGGCGGGGTGTCAGACCAGGCTGAGGCCGGTGGGCCGCAGGGTGGACAGGACGAAGGAATGGACGAGGCGCATGATCAGCGCCTCAAGGAGCATGAAAGCTGCCTTGGCAAGCACGGAGGCCAAGAACTCGGACATGGGGCACCTCACGGGGATTAATCAGCTTTTACTGCCATATTTCACCACAAAGTGGCCGGGAATATGAGGGGTAAGCAACGACTAGATGAACTGATGACGACTATCCGGCGACGGCCTTCTCGATCAGGCCGGCCACGACGGCCGCCGCCGCGCCGCAACCGAGCCCGATCGCCCAGCCCACCGGGCCCACCGGGCGGCTGCCGAACACCCGGCTGACACCGGGAATCGAGATGATCAGCCCCAGCGCGGCCAGCGACGACAGCGAGGCCAGCAACACCGTCCGATCGCGGTGCCCGAGGGCCAGGGTCTGGAACAGCTGGGCGGCGACCAGGCCGATGAGCCCGACCGTGTCCGCGCGGCCACGGGTGCCGCCGATCCTGGCGAAGGTCCACGCCGCGATCGCCGCCCCGGCGGTGGTGGTGGCGCGCAGGTAGATGTCGCGCGTCAGAGCGGCGCCGAGCGAGGCCTCCGGCCCTTCGGCGAGCAGCTTCTCCGGGCTGGCGGCGCTCGGCGGCCGGACGGCCACCGCCATCGCGGGCAACATGTCGGTGAGCAGGTTGACCAGCAGCAACTGGCGGGCGTTGAGCGCGCTGCGCCTGGTCAGCAGGCTGGACCCGAGCGTGAAGACGATCTCGCCGACGTTGCCGCCGAGCAGGATGCCGAGCGCGTCACGGACCGACCCCCACATGGCCCGGCCCTCGACGATCGCGTCGATGATGGTCTCGATGCGGTCGTCGGCGACGACGATGTCCGCGGCGGACCGGGCGGCGGGGGTCGCCCGGGCTCCGAGGGCGACGCCCACGTCGGCGAGCCGGATCGCCGGCACGTCGTTGGCCCCGTCGCCCGTGACGGCCACGACCTTGCCCGTGCGCCGCAGGACGGTCACGATCCGCGCCTTCTGTTCGGGGGTGGTCCGCGCGAAGACCGCCACCTCCGGCAGCGCCTCGGCGAGCGCGTCGTCGTCGAGCCCGTCGAGCTCGGGACCGGTCATCACCCGCAGCCCGTTGACCGCGTTGATCTCGGCGGCGATGGCCTCGGCCGTGCTGGGATGGTCGCCGGTGACCATGACCACCCGGACGCCGGCCCGCATCAGCTGCTCCACGCTGCGCTTCGCCGTCGGGCGCACCGGATCCGCCAGGCCGAGGAACCCCAGGAAGGACAGCCTCTCGATGCGGGCCTCGTCGAGATCGGCGCGGCTGGAGGCCGGCCGCTCGGCCACGGCGAGCACCCGGTAGCCCTGCCGGGCGAGCCTGTCCACCGCCTGCTCCAGCTCCCGCGCGAGCGTCTCGTCCAGCGGGACCGTCCTGCCGTCCCGGACGATCGACGAGCAGCGGCCGAGCACGACCTCGGGCGCGCCCTTGACGCTCAGCAGATGCCCGGCCCCGGACAGGCCGAGCACCGCGTGATAGCCGCGCGCCGGCTCGAAGTGCAGCTCGTCGACCCGGTGCCACTCCGTCAGGCCCTCCTCGGGAGTGACTCCGAGGCGCTCGGCTCCCTCCACGACGGCGCGATCCGTGGGATGGGCGATGACCCGCCCGCCGCCGAACCGGGGCCCCGCGCGGAGAGCCGCGCCGACGACGCCCTTCAGCCCGGCCTTCACCTCGGCCAGCGGCTGCTCGCTCCACCCGTCGGACACCTGGACCAGGCTGATGTGGCCTTCGGTCAGGGTGCCGGTCTTGTCGAAGCAGAGCACGTCGACCCGGCCCAGCGCCTCGATCGTGGACGGGTTGCGTACCAGGGTGTTGCGCTTCGACAGCCGCTTGGCCGAGGCGAGCTCCGCCACGGTGGCGACGAACGGCAGCCCTTCCGGGACTGCGGCCACCATCATGCTCACCGCGGGGCCGAGCGCTTCGGTCAGCGGCGAGCCGCGGACCAGGTCGATGACCATCAGGACCACACCGGCCCCGACGGCGGTGGGCAGGATCCGGCGGCTCAGCGCGCGAAGCCGCAGCTCCACCCCGCTGAGCGGCGCCTCCTGCCGGGCCAGCCGGGCGGTCCGGCCCGCTTCGGTCAGCTCGCCCGTGGCCACGACCACCGCGAGTCCGTGGCCGGCCGCGACGGTCGTCCCCATGTAGACCATCGAGCTGCGGTCGGCGACGGCCGGCGCCGCGGTCGGCGTCGTCGTCTTGGCCACGAGCTGCGACTCGCCGGTGAGCGTGGACTCGTCCACCTCCAGCCCCGACGACTTGATCACCCTGGCGTCCGCCGGCACGGCGTCGCCGGCCCGCAGCTCGATCACGTCTCCCGGCACGAGGTCGTCGGCCACGGCCTCCACGGTGCCTCCGGGCCGGCGCAGGCGTGTGGTCACCGCGGTGATCTCGGTGAGGCGGAGCAGCGCCCGGTCGGCTCCCCGCCTCTGGACCCCGCCGAGCAGGGCGTCGACGCCCATCACGCCGCCGATCAGGAGCGCGTCCACGGCCGAGCCGACCAGCGCCGACACCCCGGCGGCCGCGCCGAGAACCGGGGTCAGCGGGTTGGCGAGCTCCTCCACGGTCGCGCCGAGCAGGGATTTCGGCCCGAAGTCCGTCACCGGCGCCGGTTTCGTCCGGCGGCTCGACGCCTCCGCCTCCGTCAGCCCGCCGGGCGAGGTCTGGAGCCGGGCCAGGACGTCACGCGCCGCCATCGCGTGCCAGGGCGTGTTGTCGGCGTAGACGGGCGGCGCGCCTCGTCCGGCCGCGCGCCCCGCCCAGTGCCCGGCGACGTAAGCGGCCGCCGACGTGCAGTCACGCACCACCTGGACCCGCCGGATCACCGTGGGCGCGGGGCCGAGGAACGCCAGCCCCGTCCCGACGATCGCCCCCGTCGCCGCCACCCACGCGGCTCGGACGCTCGCCCGGCGGGCCAGCGGGAGGCATCGGAGCAACAGGTGCACTCCGTCGAGCTCACCGACCACATCCGCGTCCCACGGGATCCGCCGCGACGGGCCGAGCACGCCGATCGCCAGATCGGCCTGGGTCAGCCCGCGCCGCGACCGCTGGGACACCAGGGCCACGCCGCGCCCCTCCAACTGCAGCATCCGCACCGACATGACCAGCCGGGATCCGCCCTCGACGACCCGGTCCACGCCGAGCCGGCGGACGAGACCGGCCTCCCCACCGGCCAGGATCACGGTGCAGGAGTCCTTCGGCGCCGCGACGAGGGCCTCGGCCATCGGGTGAAGCTCCCTGGCCAGTCCCACCAGGGCGACCAGCGTGCCCTGATGGGACACCGCGACCGCCCGGACCTCGCGCTCACGCCACCGCGCCGGTTGCGTGGGCCCGTCCGGCGTCTCCTCCCACGGCTCGGCGGTCCACCCGTCGCTCTCGCACCGCGCCGAAGGGTCGGCGAGGTCGAGGAGCGCGTAGAGCCGGGCGTGCAGGTCGTCCAGGTCGACGTCCGGGAGCAGCGTGTGGACGTCGTCGATCGTCCACCCGCCCGTGGTGAGCATGGTGGCGTCGATGACCACCGTGTCGACGCGATCCATGCGCTGCAGGGCGTAGGGATTGAGGACGATCGCGCCGCGTGCCGCGAGGGCGCGCACCAGTCCGCTGGCGAAGGCGTCCCTGCAGAGGCGGGTCGCCTTGGGCAGGCCCGCGATGAGCAGGGACAGCCCTCGCTGGTGGTCGCCGCTCGCCGCCGTGGTAACGGTGTGCGCGGCCAGTGCCGCCGCGCTGGCCAGGTTGGCGTACCGCTCGATGGGCCCGCGGGGAAGCGGAGCGGGGCGCGGGGTCTCGGCGACCGGGATGTGCCGGTAACTTCCGGAGTTGGCGGCCAGTTCCTCCTCACGTTCCGCCCAGGCCCGGGCGCCGGCGCGGGTCGCGAGGTACCGGCCCGTCGCGGCGACGGAGTCCATCAGCATCGTCACGGGCCGTCCGGCCAGGGCGTTGGCGACGATCCGGGTCGTGGCCAGGAGCGTGTCCGCGAGGGGTTTGCCGAGGCGATACTCCACCTCCTGGCGCAGGCGCGGGGTCTCGTCGGCCACCGCGAGCAGGCTGTGCGCCACCACGGGCAGTTTCGGGATGCGCGCGATCAGACCGGTGACCGCCAGCCCGGTGCCGACGATGTTCAGGGCGAGGCTCGCCGCGGCACGGGTCTCCTGCTCCATGCCGTCGAGCACCCGGGCGACACCCGAGGTCCCCTCGCCCTCGTCGTACTCCACGACCATCTCGACGAGCTTGTCCAGGTCGACGGCGGCCGGGTCGCAGGCGACGAACACGCCGCCGAGTGCCCCGTTCACCTCGGCCCGCGCCACGCCCGCCGCGAGCAGCCGCTCCTCGAGGGCGCGCGCCTCCCGCTCGGTGCCCGGCCCGCCGAGGTTACGCAACTCGACGCGGACTCCTCCCGGACATTCCCGTACGTGGCGGGGGCGCGGGACGAGACCGCGCAGTGGTTCCGGAAGGATGTTCAGCAGTTTGCCGGCGGACAGTTGATCGAACACCGCCATGCGGCCTCCTATCGACGGTGTTCTCGTTTCGGATGGGTGCCCCGGGATCAGCCGGTGGTGGACGTCCTTCTCCGGGAGGCCGGGGTCTTGCTCGCCGTGGCAGCGGCCCCGCTCGCGGACGCCCTGGCCTTGCTCGCCGCGGTGGACGCCCTGCTCCGTGACGTCGCGGTCTTGCCCTCGGTGGTCCTGCCCGCCGCGGTCCTGCCGGTGGCGGCCTTGCTCGCCGCGGCCCTGCCCGTGGTCGCCGCAGCCCTGCCCGTGGTCGCCGCGGCCCTGCCTCCGGCGGCCGCGGGCTGACCGGCCGAGGTCCTGCTCGCGGTGTCGGGCGTCGTCGCCGGCTTGCGGATCGGAGGCCTCGGTCCCTCGCTCCGGGAGCGCTGCGCGATGATCGCGCCGGCCCCGATCGCGGCCGCGACGGGCCATTCGAGCACGCCGAACACCGCGAGCGCGCCGAGCGCGCCGTAGTAGGCCAGGCGCTCGGGCGGCGGCATGAACGACCTGGCGATGTCGACGGCCTGGCCCAGCTCCTGCCTGCTGACGTGCGGCATCGTGACGTGAGGCATCGCGGGCGGGCTGACGTGCGGCAACCGGACGTCGGGAGGCCGGAACTGGATCGTCATCATGGGCAGGCCCAGGGTGTACTGCTTGGCGTGCCCGTTCTTCTCGGACGCGGGCCGCTCTTGAGACGGGCGCGTCTTGGTTTCCGCCATGGCTCCTCCTCCAGCGCTCCATCCCTGACCAGGGCCAAGGACGGAGAGATCCGCGGCAAGCGACTCTCCGTATGTCTCTTTCCTGCTCTCGTCTCGCTATTCCGGACAGAAGGTATTAGGCGTTCTCGGTGGCCCTATAAATCGATCTACGGAGTCACTTGCGCGACAGCAGGCGTCCCTGGAACATCGGGTGCTTGGTCTCCCAGTAGCGCCAGCCCTCCACCCTCGCCGGAATGTTGGCGATTCCGGCGGTGACCCTGACCTTGCGGCAGTTGTCGAGCTGCTGCCACGCCGACCAGCCGACGCGGTAGCCGAAGACGCGGTACCACATGTTGCCGTACATGCCCTTGCTGATCTTCTGCGTGTAGTCGTGGCCGATGAAGACCATGTGCCGCACCTCGAGATGGGGGAGCAGCATTTGGCGCAGTTGTTTGACGACATCGTCGATGGTCACCGACTTCAGCTTCTCGTTCTCGGTCTCGATGAAGGCGCGCACCTCGTGCTCCCGCGTGACCGAGACCGTCATCTGGCCACCCGGGCCGTCGATGAAGCGGGTGCGGGGGATGAAGAAGTTCCTCGGCTGGAGGGAACGGACCCTGAAGAAGACGTGCGGCGCGCATGCCACATCTCGGACCCTGCCGACCGCCTTGGACTTCTTCTTGATGTCGGTCGGTGTCTCGTCGTCGGGGGGTGAGGCCGCGGCCGGCATGGCGAGGGACACCGACAGCGAGCCCGCCACGGTCAACATCGCCAGCCCCCTGATCGACCGGTTGCTCGCCGGGCGGGCGCGCGGGGCCGGAGCGTTGGTTCGGCGACTGAGTGTGGACATGGAAGCACCGTTCCTTTCGGAACGCGGCCCGTGGCCGCGACTAACCACTGGCCGGACATGCAGCCCACGCCTGCCCGCCAGGCGAACCTGGCGTGATGGTTCAGATGCTTACAGTCACCCCATGACGCCTCACGACGCCACACCGACACAGACTTCCCCGAACAGGAAAAGGCTCCGGAAAGGGTCAGACGGCCGGCCGCCCTTCCGGTACGGAAACCAGGGGCGTGAGCCAGGTCACCGTCCAGCCATATTGACCTTAATTAAAAGGATGGAGATCCTTTAAATATTGAGAGAGGAGAGACGGTGACCTATGTGATCGCGGAGCCGTGCGTGGACGTCGTGGACCGGGCGTGCGTCGAGGAATGCCCGGTCGACTGCATCTACGAGGGCGCCCGGGCCCTGTACATCCACCCGGACGAGTGCGTCGACTGCGGTGCCTGCGAGCCGGTCTGCCCGGTCGAGGCGATCTACTACGAGGACGACCTGCCCGAGCGGTGGACCATGTTCACCGCCGACAACGCGGCGTTCTTCACCGAAACGCTGCCCGGCCGCGACGGGCCGCTGGGCTCACCCGGCGGGGCGACCAAGCTAGGGCGCCTCGGGGTCGACACCCCGCTCGTGGCCGGATACCCGGCGGCGCCGTGAACGGCCACGACCGGGCCCGGGCCCACGAGGTGCTGTCGGTGCCCAGCCGGGTGGAGATCCTCGACCGGCTGCGCGGCTCCACCGAACCGCTCGACGCCCACCGCCTGGCCGACCTGGTCGGCCTGCACGTCACCACGGTCCGCTTCCACCTGTCGGCGCTGGCCGAGGCCGGGCTGGTCACCGAGACCCACCGGCGCGGCGGCGGCCGCGGCCGGCCCCGGGCCGTCTACACGGCCACCTGGGCGGCCGAACCCGACCACGGCCCCTACCAGGAACTCGCCGAGGCGCTCGCCGCCGGGCTCGACGACTCCCCCGAGAGCCGCGCCGAACGCGCCGAGCAGGCGGGCGTCGCCTGGGCCCACCGCCGCCTCGGCCCGCCGCCCGGCCATGGATCCGGCCCGGCGGCCTTCCACGGATCCGGCCCGGCGGCCTTCCACGGATCCGGCCCGGCGGCCGACGCGTCAGCGGTGGTCACCGCCATGTTCACCGAGATGGGGTTCGATCCCGAGCGCACCTCCGACGGGCGGATCCTGTTGCACGCCTGCCCGTTCCGCTCCAGCGCCCGGGCCCATCCCGAGGTGGTCTGCGGCGCGCATCGGGGTCTGCTCCGCGCGACCTTCGCCCGCCTCGATCCGCATGCCCCGCCGCCCGGCCTGCACGCCTTCGTACGTCCAGACCTGTGCGTCGTCACCGGCCTCGGCCCTGCCACCGAGCAGCGCTGATGCCCCGCCCCGGGCGTCGCTTACGTCGCCCGCGTCGCCCGCGTCCGCTTACGTTGCCCGCATCGCCCGCGTCGCCCCGCGTCCGCTTGCGTCGCCCGCATCGCCCGCGTCGCCCCGCGTCCGCTTGCGTCGCCCCGCGTCGCCTCGCGTCGCCTCGCGTCGCCTCGCTCGGCCGAGTACGAGAGGAACGGATCATGAAGGCCCAGTCCACCTTGAGCGCGGAACACGCCCAGTTGCTGTCGCAGGTCACCGAGCGGGTCGACGACGTGCTCGACGTCACGGCCTGCGACCGATGGCCCGGCCGGGAGCTGAACGCGCTGGCCGGCTATCTCCGCGCCGAGCTGATCAGGCAGGTCAGCGACGAGGAACGGCTGCTGTTCCCGGCCCACGAGGCGGTGCCCGAGCTGTCCCGGCTGGCCCGCGACCACGCCCGGCTGCGCGCCTGCGTCGACGTGGTGACCGGCACGGCCCGTGGTGACGGTCCTCGCTCGCCGGCCCGGGTCGCGGTGATCGTCCGCGACCTGCTCACGCAGCTCGACCGCCACTTCACCGCCGAGGAGGCGGCGCTGGCCGGCACCGGCCGGCCGGCCAGCTCGACCACGTCCCTCGGCGGCCACGCGCACCGCTGGTACTCCCTCACCGAGGGGCCGGTGATCGACCTGGACGCGCTGCCGGTCGACCGGATGATCGACGCGGTCCGGGACCGGCTCTACCGGCTGCGTCACGGTGAGCGGCTCGACCTGTGCTCGCGCCGCGACCCCGAGCTGCTCTGCCGCCGGCTGGCGGCGACCGAACGCGACTACGGCTTCGCCTACCTGGCGGCAGGGCCGGACCGGTGGCGGGTACGCGTGACCTACCGCCTCGAGAAGTGACCCCGGAGGTCCGCATGGCCGTCACCGAACATGTCACGCCCGCCGCCCTGTCCCCGGCCCCGAAGGGCCGGCTGCTGGTGTCGTGGCTGTCGACCACCGACCACAAGGTCATCGGCTATCTCTACCTGATCACCTCGTTCGGGTTCTTCCTGATCGGCGGGGTGATGGCCATGGTCATCAGGGCCGAGCTGGCCCAGCCCGGAATGCAGCTGGTCGACAACGACCAGTACAACCAGCTCTTCACCATGCACGGCGCGATCATGCTGCTGCTGTTCGCCACCCCGCTGTTCGCCGGGTTCACCAACGTGATCATGCCGCTGCAGATCGGCGCCCCGGACGTCGCCTTCCCCCGGCTCAACATGGTCAGCTACTGGTTGTTCCTGTTCGGCGGGCTGATCGCGGTCAGCGGGTTCCTCACCCCGGGCGGCGCGGCTGCCTTCGGCTGGTTCGCCTACACGCCGCTGTCGACCGCGGCCTTCTCACCGGGCATCGGCGGCGACCTGTGGATCATGGGGCTGAGCCTGGCCGGTGTGGGCACGATCCTCGGCGCCGTCAACTTCATCACCACGGTCATCGGGATGCGGGCGCCCGGCATGACGATGTTCCGGATGCCGGTCTTCACCTGGAACGTGCTGCTGACCTCGATGATGGTGCTGATGGCCTTCCCGGTGCTGGCCGCCGCGCTGCTGGCGCTGGAGGCCGACCGCAAGCTCGGCACCCACATCTACGACGCGAGCAGCGGCGGCGCGATGCTCTGGCAGCATCTGTTCTGGTTCTTCGGGCATCCCGAGGTCTACATCATCGCGCTGCCGTTCTTCGGCATCATCACCGAGGTCATCCCGGTCTTCAGCCGCAAGCCGCTCTTCGGCTATCTCGGGCTGGTCGGGGCCACGTTCGCCATCGCGGGCCTGTCGATGACCGTCTGGGCCCACCACATGTTCGGCACCGGGCAGGTGCTGCTGCCGTTCTTCTCGTTCATGAGCTTCCTCATCGCGGTGCCCACGGGCGTGAAGTTCTTCAACTGGATCGGGACCATGTGGCGGGGCCATCTCAGCTTCGAGACGCCCATGCTCTTCTCGCTGGGCTTCCTGGTGACGTTCCTGTTCGGCGGGCTCACCGGGGTGATCCTGGCCTCGCCGCCGCTCGACTTCCACGTCACCGACACCTATTTCGTGGTGGCCCACTTCCATTACGTGGTGTTCGGGACCGTGGTGTTCGCGATGTTCGCCGGGTTCTACTTCTGGTGGCCGAAGATGACCGGCAAGCTGCTGGACGAGACGTGGGGGAAGGTGCATTTCTGGACGCTGTTCGTCGGCTTCCACACCACGTTCCTGGTCCAGCACTGGCTCGGCATGCTCGGCATGCCCCGCCGCTACGCCGACTACAGCCCGGGCGACGGGTTCACCACGCTGAACGAGATCTCGTCCGTGGGCGCGTTCCTGCTCGGCGCCTCGACGCTGCCGTTCCTCTACAACGTGTGGAAGACGGCGCGCAACGGGCGCAAGGTGCTGCTGGACGACCCGTGGGGGTTCGGCAACTCGCTGGAGTGGGCCACGTCCTGCCCGCCGCCCCGGCACAACTTCACCGCCATCCCGCGCATCAGGTCCGAGCGGCCCGCCTTCGACCTGCACCATCCGCACACCGCGCGGGACAGCGCATCGGACACCGCATCGGACACCGCATCGGACACCGCATCGGACACCGCATCGGACACCGCATCGGACACCGCATCGGACACCGCATCGGACAGCGCGCCGGACACCGTCCGGAAGTCCGCGACCTGATCGCCCGGGCGCGGGCGGCCGCTCAGTTCTGGCGGTCGTCCGCGCCGAAGCGCTGCGATCTGCCGAGCCAGGCCAGCACCGCCCCCGTGGCGAACACGAGCCCGCCGATCAGCGATCCCGACGCGAGCATGAGCAGGCTGAGCACCACCGAGAGGACCATGGCGACCGTGTAGACGATCCAGTGGGAGTCGCGCGGCGGCCGTTCGAAGGTTCGGACCAGGTCGGGATCCTCGGCCGACAGGTGCTCCTGGATCTCGCGCAGCGCCTCGCGTTCGCGGTCATTGAGCATGACCCACCTCCTGGGGGCGGCACCCGGTCTCTCTTTGACCTGCCCGGGTACGCATATGTATCGTAACACGATATATATTTGAAATATAGTGACGAATATGGCCACTTCCGGACAGACGATGGAAGACGAGCGGATGGAACCAGAACCTCTAACGAAGCAGGACTACGAGGCGCTGGCTCGCTTCCGTTTCGGCATCCGCAGATACCTGCGCTTCAGCGAGGAGACCGTGCGCCGGGCCGGCCTCACCCCGCAGCAGTACCAGTTGCTCCTGGCCCTCAAAGGCTTCCCCGGCCGCGACTGGGCGTTCGTCCGCGAGCTGGCCGAGCGTCTCCAGTTGCGCCACCACAGCGTGGTCGAGCTGGTCAACCGCGCACAGGCCCAGGATCTGGTGCGGCGAGCGGCGCATCCCGGTGACGCCCGCGCCGTCCGCGTGCTTCTGACCTCGGCGGGCGAGCGGGTCATGACCCACCTCGGCGCGCTGCACCGGGACGAGCTGCGACGCCTCGGTCCCGGCATCCTGCCGCCCACCTGGGAACTCACGCCGAGCGAGAGCGACCCCCCGGAGACCCATACGTAGATCGCCCGATGCGCGACATGCCCGATGTGCCTACCCTCGGCCAGATCCGGCGCCGTCCGAGAAGGTGGGCCCATGCGCATGCTGACCGTGTTCGTCTCCACCGTCCTGCTGGCCACGACGCTGACGGCTCCCGTCTCGGCCGGGGTGAAACCCGCCGCCGGCACCACGGACGTCGTCTTCCAGCGGGCCGACTTCGCCTCCGGCACCTCCGAGGGCACGACGGCCGACGACGGCCTGTCGTTCGCCACCCCGGCCGGCACCACCTCCTACACCGACGCGCTCGGCACCCGGCTGTGGGAGTACGCCCGCTGGACCGGCCCCGAACGGCCGGTCGGCTTCCCGGCCACCGAGCTGATCGCCTCCTGGACGGCCGACGTGCCACCGGGAAGCTGGCTGCAGGTCGAGACGCGCGCTCGCAACACGGTCGGGCTGACCAAGTGGTACGTGCTCGGTCGCTGGGCCTACGAGGAGCAGGACATCCGCCGCACGTCGGTGCCCGGGCAGGGCGACGCCGACGCCACCGTGGCGGTGGACACGCTGGTCGCGGCGGCGGGCAGGCGCATCGAGGCCTACCAGCTCCGCCTCACGCTCTATCGCGAGCCGGGCTCCACCGTCCGGCCGCGCGTCCGGACCCTCGGCGCGATGGCCTCGAACGTGCCCGAGCGCAAGACAGTCCCGGTCAGCCCCGGCGGCGGCGCGTGGGGCACCGAGCTGGCCGTGCCCCGCCGTTCGCAGAACGTGCACCGGGGCCACTACCCGGAATGGGACGGCGGCGGCCAGGCCTGGTGCAGCCCGACGTCCACGACCATGGTCCTCGGCTACTGGGGCCGGTGGCCGAGCGCCCAGGACACCTCCTGGGTCGACCCGTCCGACCCCGATCCGGAGGTCGACCACGCCGCCCGCTTCACCTATGACCACGCCTACGAGGGCGCGGGCAACTGGCCGTTCAACACCGCCTACGCCGGTCGTTACGGGCTGGACGGCTTCGTCACCCGGCTGCGCTCGCTCACGGAGCTGGAGCGCCTGATCGCCGCGGGCATCCCGGTGATCACCTCGCAGTCGTTCAAGAAGAACGAGCTGCCGGGCGCGGGATACGGCACCGACGGGCACATCATGGTGGTCGTCGGTTTCACCTCGACCGGTGACGTGATCGCCAACGACCCGGCCTCCTCCAGCAACGCCACCGTCCGCCGGGTCTACCCGCGGGCCGACTTCGAGAACGTCTGGCTCCGCAGCTCCAGCAGCGGCGGCGTCGTCTACGTCATCCACCCTCCGGGCCGCGCCCTGCCCGCGTCCACGCCGGGCCTGCCCGCCAACTGGTGATGCCGGCCGCGTCGCCGGTTACCGTGTGGGATCGAACTCCCGCAGGGCCGCGGGCTGCTTGCCGGTCGTGATCTGCTCGGCGAGCATCCGCCCGGTGGCCGGGCCGTGGGTGAACCCCCACATGCCGTGCCCGCCGGCGACGTACACGCCGGGGGCATGGGTCGCGCCGATGAGCGGCCGCCCGTCGGGGGTGACGGGGCGGGGGCCGACCCAGGTGTCGGTGCGCTCCTCCCAGGAGACGCCGCTGAGCAGCGGCTTCGCGGACGCGATGATCGCGTCGACGCGCCGCTGGTACAGCGGGGCGTCGGCGTCGCGGAACTCCATCGTGCCCGCCACCCGCAGCTTGCCCTGGTACGGCGTGCAGGCCACCCGTACGGCCGGCAGGTAGATCGGCCCGGGCACGGGCTGGTCGGTGGGCACGGTGAACGAGTAACCACGGCCGGCGCGCACCGGGACCCGGACGCCCCACGCCTTGCCGAGCTGGTTGAGCCAGGCGCCGGTGGCCACGACGACGGCGTCGGCCGTGACGGACTCGCCTGTGTCCGACCGGACGGTGAGCCCGCCGGTCCCTTCGCTCACGCCGGTCACCCGGAAGCCGGACCTGATCGTGGCGCCGCGGTCGGTGACGGCACGGGCCAGCGAGTGGGTGAACTCGCCGGGGTCGACGTAGCGCTGGCCGTCCAGCCGGATCCCGGCCGTGGCCCGCGCGGAGAGCTGCGGCAGCTGGGCGCGGAGCTCGTCGCCCTCGAACGCGGTGTACTGGATCTCCAGCCCGGAGTCGTTGATGCGCCGCAGCTCGTGCAGGAGCGCGACGGCCTGGCGCGTGTTCTGGAACGCGGCCATGATCGGGGCCTCGTGCGTGGGGGCCTCGACGCCGTTGGCGGTGAGCACGTCGAACGCTTCCAGGCACTCCTCGTTGAAGGGCAGGTTGGCGCGTACGGCGCGGCCCCAGTCCTTCCAGTTGCAGTGCAGGGCGAACTTGGCGAGGAAGGACCACAGCCCCACGTCGGGGGTGGCGGGCACGTGCAGCGGGGCGTCCCGGTCGAGCAGGGAGCGCAGGCCGTAGCGCAGGACGCCGGGCTCGTTCAGCGGGATGGCCAGCCCCGGGGACAGCCAGCCCGCGTTGCCCCAGGACGCGCCCGAGGCGACGCCGTCCCTGTCGACCACGGTGACGTCCACACCGCGTTCCTGCAGGAACCAGGCGGTGGACAGGCCCACCACACCGGCGCCGACGACCACTGCCGTACGCGGCCCACCGTCGATGCTCATTGCCACTCCGCTCTCACATATCCGTGTAGGACCGAGCATCACCCGTACGGAGCGAAAATGTGCTGTACATCTCGGACAAGCACTAAAGCGGCTTTTGTTCGGGCGCGACAATCACCTGCCCTGGTCGACCGCCAGTGCGATGATCATGGCCAGCCGCTTCTCCGGCAGGTCGAGCCGCAGGTTGGTGATCGCGGCCATCTTCCGCAGCCGGTATCTGACCGTGTTGGGATGGACGCCGAGGCGGCCTGCGGCGACGGCCAGATCCCCCTGCGCGTCGAGCCAGGCGCGCAGCGTCTCGATGTAGCGGGTGCCGTGCTCCGCGTCGTGCCGGGTCAGCTCGGCGACCGGCCCCCGGGCGGGGGTCCGCCCCGCCGAGGCGGCCGCGCGCAGCCGCTGCAGCAGGATCTCGTCCCAGGAATCGTCGTAGACGACCGCCGGACCACCCCCGGGCCGGGACGCCCGCAGCGCGAGGCTCTCGTCGGCCTCCTGCCTGCTCGCCGGCAGCTGGGCGGGCGTCGCCTGGCCGCCCACCCCGGCGAGCACGGTGACCCGCCGCGGCAGCACGTTCACGATGGCGGCGACCCAGTCGAGGGCGGTCGTGACGTCGCCGCCCGAGGGCAGCACCGTGTAGAGCGTGTTGCCGAACAACGTGCTCCGGCCGGGCCGCGACCAGCCGAAACCCGTGGTCGCGCGCTCGAAGGCGAGCAGGATCGCGGCGTGCCTCTCCTCGGCGATGTGCGCCTGGAGCGCGATCACTCGGAACTGCCCGCCCGGCAGCCCCAACCGGCTGATCACCGCCGAGACGTCGGCCGTGCCCTCCAGCAGCTGGATGACCAGGTCGGACTCCACCCGCCGCTCCAGGTCGGCGCTGACCCGGGAACGCAGCAGGTGCAACGCGACCGCCCGCGCCCCGTCGCCGAGGACGGTCCGCGCCGGGCCGGTCAGCGGCTGCTCGCACTCCACCCAGATCGACCCCAGCAGGTCGCGCCCCGCCCGTACGGCGACCACCATGCGACCGCGCAGCCCGTGGGCCGGGGAGGGCTCGACGAACAGCGGCTCGTCGGAGGTCGCCAGGTGCGCGAACACGCCCTTGCTCTCCAGCAGGCCGCGCATGGCGTCGGGCACCCGCCTGCCCAGGATCGTCTCCAGGCGCACCGGGTCGGCGGTCTGCTGCGAGCCCGAGTAGGCGAGCACCCGCGACATCTGGTCCTCGATCGTCACCGGGTAGCCGAGCTCGGCGGCGAGCGAGTCGGCGAACGCGAACAGATCGGTCGGCCCCCGCCCGGCCTCGGTCTCGCGCCCTTCGAGCACCAGCCCGTACACCACGCCGAAGAGCTGGCTCCAGGACACCGCGGGGTCCACGAGCAGCACGGCGATCCCGCCGTCACGCGCCTCGGCCAGCGCGGCCTCGTCCATCGGCGCGCTCTCGCGCACCAGCACCGCGGCCGCCCGCGCGGCCCGCGCCAGCCGCACGGCCTCGGCCGCGGACTCCACGCCGACGGACAGGAACACGTCGCCCGTCGCCGGTCGGGGGTCGGTCGGGTCGTGCACCACCACGCTGCGCAGCTCCACGTCACGCGACGCGGGAGCGCTCAGCAACCTCGCCCCGTAACCCCCGAGAACGTTGACCAGCCGATCCAGTCTCAGCATCCGCCGCGCTCACCTGCCCCGTCGTCGCGCCGCATCCGCGCAGCGTACACGCGACGACAGGCAGAATGCCGCCCGACGCTCGCCGGGCGGCCCCGCTCCTCCGCCCCGCTCGTGGGCCCTGCTCGTGGGCCCTGCTCGTGGGCCCTGCTCGTGGGCCCTGCTCGTGGGCCCTGCTCCTCGGCCCCGCTCGTGGGCCCTGCTCCTCGGCCCCGCTCGTGGGCCCTGCTCGTGGGCCCTGCTCCTCGGCCCCGCTCGTGGGCGCGGCTCGTGGGCGCGGCTCGTGGGCGCCGCTCCCCAGCACGACTCCTGGGCCGCGGCTCCTCAGTGCGTGTTCGCCGCCTTCTGGACGGCCGCGTCCAGTTGCGGGACGACCCGGTCGTACCATGCGTCCAGCACCTCGGCCAGCCGCGGAAGGTCGGACTCGACCAGCGCGAGGCCGGGTGTCGGCACGCCGGCGCCCAGCTCCACCAGCAGCGGCCGAAAGTGCACCTCGACCGCCAGGGCGTGCCGGGGGTCGCCCATGACCAGCAGGGGCAGCGCCACCGTGCCCGCCAGCGCGTCCGGCCGCAGCCGGTCGAGGAACGCCTTGAGCAGTCCGGTGTAGGTGCCCTTGTAGGTCGGGCTGGCGACCACGAGCAGGTCCGCCCCCGCGACCAGTTCGAGCGCCACCTCCACCGCCGGCGACGGCGTGGCCGCGAGCAGGTGCGGGCCGAGCGCCGACAGGTCGATCAGCTCGGGGGCGGCGGCATGGCCGAGACGCCGGCCGAGGGTCTCGGCCGCCTCCACGGCCACGGCCAGGGTCCTGGACCCGCTCCTGGGATTGCCGACCAACGCCACGATGCCGCCCACCGGGCCACTCGCCGGGCCACTCACCGGACCACCAACCCCGCCACTCGCCGGGCCACTCACCGGACCACCAACCCCGCCACTCGCCGGGCCACTCACCGGACCACCAACCCCGCCACTCGCCGGGCCACTCACCGGACCAACCACCCCGCCGCTCACCGGGCCGCTCACCGGACCAACCACCCCGCCGCTCACCGGGCCACCCACCGGGCCACCCGCCGGGCGGCTCACGAGGTCGCCGCCTCGGCGAGTTCGCGGCCGTGGGCGTGACGCGAGGGAGGCCGCTCCAGGCCGTAGTGGTCGCGCAGCGTACGCCCGTCGTAGTCGTGCCGGAACAGGCCCCTGAGCCGCAGTTCCGGCACGACGTACGCCACGAAGTCGGCCAGGCCGCCCGGCAGGAGCGGCGGCATGATGTTGAACCCGTCGGCCGCGCCGTTGTGGAACCACTCCTGAATCTGGTCGGCGACCTGCTCGGGCGTGCCGGCCACGACCCGGTGGCCACGGCCTCCGGCCAGCCGCCCGATGAGCTGCCGGACCGTCAGGCCGTCTCGCCTGGCCAGGTCGATGACCAGCCGCCGGCGGCTCTGCGCTCCCTCGGTCTCGGCCACGAGGTCGGCCGGCAGCGGCCGGTCGAGCGCGTCCTCCCCCAGCTCGATCCCGATCATGGTGGCCAGCTGGGAGAGGCCGTAAACCGGGATAATCAGCTCCTCCAGCTCCTTCTCCAGACGCAGCGCCTCGCCCTCGGTGGAGCCGAGGATCGGCGAGAGGCCGGGCAGGACCAGCAGCTCGTCGGGGCGCCTTCCGTAGCGGGCGAGGCGGCCCTTGAGATCGGCGTAGAACTCCTGGCCGTCGCGGAGCGTCTGCTGGGCGGTGAAGACGGCCTCGGCGTGACGGGCCGCGAACTCCTTGCCGCCTTCCGAAGAACCCGCCTGGACCAGCAGCGGGCGGCCCTGCGGCGGGCGGGCGGCGTTCAGCGGCCCGTGGACCCGGAAGTGCTCACCGGCGTGCTCGATCGGGTGGATCTTCCCGGTGTCGGCGTAGACGCCCCGCCCTCGGTCGCCCACGACGGCGTCGTCCTCCCAGCTGTCCCAGAGCGCGGTGACCACCTCCAGGAACTCGTCGGCCCGGGCGTAGCGGTCGGCGTGGGCCGGGCGCTCGACGCCGAAGTTGTGGGCCTCGGCCTCGCCGGCCGAGGTGACGATGTTCCAGCCGGCCCGGCCCCCGCTGATGTGATCCAGCGAGGCGAACTTGCGCGCCACGTGGAAGGGCTCGTTGTACGTCGTGGACACGGTCGCGATCAGGCCGATGTGGTCGGTGACGGCGGCCAGGGCGGACAGCAGGGTCAGCGGCTCCAGCCCGCCCAGGGCGTTGTGCCGGACGTCGCCCGTCAGGGCCAGGCCGTCGGCCAGGAACACCGAGTCGAGCTTGCCGTGCTCGGCGATGCGGGCCAGCTCCTGGTAGTGGCGTACGTCGGTCAGCCGGGCCGGCTCGGTGCTCGGGTGGCGCCAGGCCGCCTCGTGGTGGCCGACGCCCATGAGGAAGGCGTTGAGGTGCAGGTGGCGAGCGGTCATCAGGTGGTCCTCCAGGTGGAGAATCGACGTTCGACGGTGATCAGGAGCTGGTTGAACAGCAGGCCGACGACGGAGATCGTGATGATGCCGGCGTACATGTCGGGAATGCGGAAGCTGAACTGCGAGGCCTGGATCAGGTAGCCGAGCCCCGCCTTGGCGCCCACCATCTCGGCGAACAACAGCACGAGGATCGAGTACGCCCCGGCCAGCCGGATCCCGGTGAAGATGGTCGGCACTGCGGCCGGAAGGACGACCTTCTGGAACAACCGGACCGGGCCCAGCCCCATCGACCTGGCCGACTTGACCAGCAGCGGTTCCACGGTCTTCACCCCGCTGATCGTGTTGAGCAGGATCGGCCAGGCGCAGGCGTACAGCACGAACGTGACCTTCGTGGTCTCGCCGATGCCGAGGATCAGCGTGAACACCGGCAGCAGCGCCACTGCCGAGGTGTTGCGGAACAACTCCAGCGCCGGGCTGAGGAAGTCGGCGACCGGCTGATACCAGCCGATGGCGAGGCCGAGCGGGATCGCCAGCACGATGGCCAGGGCGAACCCGGCCAGCGACCGCAGCACCGAGGCGCCGAGATGCTCGCCGAGCCGGCCGCTGACGAGCAGGTCGTACCCCGCCGCCAGATCCTCCGACAGCGGGGGCAGGAAGACCCGGTCGACCACGCCGAGCCTGGGCAGCGCCTCCCAGAGCGCGAGGAGCAGCACGATCGCCGCCGACCTGCCGGCGGCCGTGGACACGGCCCGCCACAGCCGCCTCCGGGCTCTGGCCGGCCTGTCGTCGCCTTCCGGCTCGTCCGGCTCGGCGTCGTCGTCGGGCAGGTCGTAGCTGTGGGTGTCACCGGGCTCCGGTGGCGCTTCGGTACGGGTGGCGGCTTCAGGCAACGGAGGTCGCCTCCTCTCGCTGGGCCGCGGCGACCTCGTCGCGCAGCAGGTTCCACAGGTGGTGGCGGTACTCGCCGAACCGGGCCTCGGCCCGCAGGTCGCCCGCACGCGAGTCGAACGCGACCTCGACCACCTCCTTGATCCGGCCGGGGCGGGAGGTCATTACGGCGACCCGCTGCCCGAGGTAGACGGCCTCGTCGATGCCGTGGGTGATGAAGACGACCGTCTTGCCGGTCTTCTCCCAGATGCGCAGCAGCTCCTCCTGCAGCGACTCCCTGGTCTGGGCGTCGAGGGCGGCGAACGGCTCGTCCATCAGCAGCACGTCCGGGTCGAAGGCGAGGCTCCGGGCGATGGCCACGCGCTGGCGCATGCCGCCCGACAGCTCGTGCGGGTAGCGCTCCTCGAACCCGGCCAGCCCGACGAGGTCCAGGAAGTGCCGGGCGCGTTCGGCCCGCTCCCGCTTCGGCACGGCCTTGGCCTCCAGGCCGAACTCGACGTTCCCGGCGGCGGTGCGCCAGGGGAAGAGGGCGTACTGCTGAAAGACGATGCCGCGGTCCAGCCCCGGACCGGTGACGGGGACGCCGTCGATGGCGATCTGCCCCGAACTCGGCGGGGTGAGGCCGGCGATCAGGTCGAGCAGCGTGGACTTGCCGCAGCCGCTCGGCCCGACCAGGGTCAGGAACTCGCCGTCGCGGATGTCGAGGTCGATCCGGTCCAGCGCGGTGAACGGCCGGTCGGCTCCCCTGACCCGGAACACCTTGCCGACGCCCCGGAGGCCGATCTTCGTGGTCATGACGCGTGCCCCTTCGCGTACGGGTTGAACTCGTTGGTGAACAGGTCGGTCAACCGCACCTGGCCCGGCTGGAGCTCGCCCTCGCGTCGCAGCCAGTCGATCCAGGTCTGGAACTCCTTGTCGGCGATCACTCCCCCCTGGCCCGCGATCCCGGTGCTCTTCCAGTACCGCACCGTGGTCGCCTCCTCGTTCCGGCCACGCTTGGCGATGATCTTCTCGTACGTGGCCACGACCTCCTCGCGCGAACGGGTCTGCGCCCACAGGACGGCCCTGGCGAACCCGGAGACGAACGCCCTGGTGGTGCCGGGGTTGTCGGCGATGAAGTCCTCGCGCAGGACCACGGAGCCCGCGGTGAACGGGCCGATCAGCCCGACGTCGGTGAACAGCGGCCGCAGGCCGCCCCGCTCCAGCGCCTTGTCCTTGAGCACACCGCCCAGCGTGCCCACGTCGAGCTGTCCCTGGCGCAGGGCCTGCTCGGTGTTGACGGGCGGGATCACGACGAGCTCGACCCGCTTGATCTCGTCGGGCGTCAGCCCCTCGCGCCGGAGATACTCCTTGATGACCGCTTCGTGGTGGGCGCCCAGCGTGTTGACGCCGATCCTCTTACCGATGAGGTCGCGGGCGGTCCTGATGGGGCTGCCCTCGGGCACGTAGTAGCCGTTGAAACTGCGCTCGTCGGAGCCGTAGTAGCCGACGACCGCCCTGATCGGCGCGCCGGCCGCCCTGAGTTTGATGATGGCGCCGTTGAAGGCGCCGCCGAAGTCGACCTGGCCGGTCGCGGCCGACTGGATGTCCTGCGGGCCGCTGGTGGTGTCGCCGACCCACTTGAGCTTGACACCGCCGAGGTAGCCGAGCTCCTCGGCCAGCTCGGCGAAGGTGACGGCGCCGACGCTGCCCTGGTAGCGCAGCTCGGTCACCTCCGGGCCGCCCGCCACGGCGGAGCCCTCGGCCGAGCCGCACGCGACGGTCGCGGCCAGTAGTAAGACGGATGACAGGACGTGTCTGGTTGTGATCACGGAAGTGTCCTCACGGGAAGAGGCATGCTCACGCCGCGCCCGCGCACGATGGCGCGGGACGCGGGGAACGGGATTCGTCGGGGAGCGTGGGCCGCGTCGGCCCACGCCGGGGGCACGAGGACGGGTCGCCGGGGGCTCGGGCCGCCCGGCCGCTAGCGGTCCGTGATCAACGACACTGCGCGCTGGCGACGTGACCGAAGTCGACGTGCGGGCGCCTGGTCAGGCTCGTTCCCTGGCTCATACCGGCAACGTACGCCGCCGTCCGACCTCAAGTCAATATTCCCTACTTGTTTTACATGAAATATTTGATCGGGCCGATCAGAAGGGGTCGTCAGGGGCGCGGGTGGTGGGGATGGGGATGGCAGGGAAGGGCCGCCCCGGCGTACAGGGACGCGGGCTCCGTGCCGACGGCCGGTCTGCCCCGGGGGTCGGGGTTGGCCTGCCAGTGCCGCCCTCGATGGTCGTCGACGGCCGCCGAGCGGATCCACCGCCCGGCCATGATCGCAGCGTTCAACGGCGTCTCAGTGTGCTCGCTCGGTGAGCGGGTTCCGTCCAAACCCATACTTGAAGCATCCCACATATTTGGTAGGTAATTAGGTATAGGTAGCGTGGAAATTGGGAGGTCGCCCGTGCCCATGCCGGATTTCTTGATCATCGGTGTCCCCAAGGCAGGGACGACGGCCCTGCACGCCGCCCTTCACCGGCATCCTGACCTCTTCCTGTCCCCCGTCAAGGAGCCGAAGTACTTCCTCACCGACGGCCCGCCGCCGACCGAGGGCGGACCCGGCGACGCGGAGACCTACCGCGAGCACGTCTGGCGGCGCGAGGACTACGAGGCGCTCTTCGCCGCGGCGCCCCCGGGGACCCTCACCGGCGAGGCCACCCCCTTCTACCTGTACGACCTGGCCGCGCAGCGGCGCATCCGCGAGGCCGTGCCACACGCCAGGCTCATCGTGATCCTGCGCGATCCCGTGGAGCGGGCCCACTCCAACTGGACGCACCTGTGGTCGGCCGGGCTGGAACCGATCGGCGACGTGGTGCGCGCCTGCGCGGAGGAGGAGCGGCGGATCGCCGCCGGATGGGCGCATTTCTGGCACTACGTGGGACTCGGCAGGTACGGCGAGCAACTGGCCCATCTGTTCACCGTGTTCCCCCGCGAGCAGGTGCTGATCTTCCGCTACCGGGACCTCGTCGACCGGCCCGCCGAGACGCTCGACCGGATCTGCGCCTTCCTCGGGGTGCGGCGCGGCCTGCTCACCGTGCTCCCGAAGGAGAACGTCACGGCCCACCCCGACGCGAGCCCGCGACACGCGCTGCTGTCGTCGTTCCGGCGGCGGGTCCCCTCCAGCCTGGCCGCGCCCATCGAGAAGCTGCTCCAGCACCGCGGCGACTCCCGCCGGCCGCTGACCTGGGAGCAGCGGCAGCGGCTCATCCCCTACTTCGCGGCCGACGTCCAGCTGCTCCAGCGGGTCACCGGCCAGGACTTCGGCGGCTGGCTGCGGCCCAGGGAACGCTCGGGCGGCCTGGTCGGCACCCGGCCGCCCGGCCAGCGGCAGTCGAGGAACGGCCGGCCGCCCCCGGCGTGATCAGCGAAGCTCGGTGCGCAGCTCGTGGGCGCCGTCGGGGCGGGTGTATTCGTAGTAGAGCCGGACGCCGCCCGACGGCAGCTCGACGAGGTCGAGGTAGCGCAGGCCGCCCCCCTGGTGGGCGGACACCGCGGCGGGGGCGTCGCCCAGCGGGGTCAGCGCGGCGGGATCCATGCCCGCGGCGATCCCGGTGCGCTCCTCGTAGTTCTCCGCCGCCGTGGCGCGGCCGTCGTAGAACGCCAGCACCCGATCCCCTACGAACCGTACGGCGCTGATCCGGGCGCCCCGCGAGTCCCACATCCCCGGGCGTCCGCTCAGCGCCGTGCCGTGCCATGTCCACTCCAGCCCGTCGGCGCTGGTGGCGTAGTCGGTCACCATCTGGTCGGCCTCGTCGGGGTCGGCCAGCGGGTGGCAGGAGGCCCACAGGTGCCACGTGCCGCCCCGCCGTACGATCACGGTGTCCTTCACCCCCGTCTTCGGGTCACCCGGAAGGACGGTGGCGCGCGAGTCCGGGTCGAACCCCGAGGGGTCGCCGGCCTCGAGCACCTCCACCCGCCAGTGCTTGGTCCCCCGGGTGGCGCAGCTCAGGTAGAGCCGCCAGTGCCCGTCGGCCACGCGCACCAGCGTGGGCCGCTCCAGCGACTCCGCGTCCATCCGCTCGCGGGTGATCGTGGTCAGGGTCTCGAAGCGCTCGCCGTCCGCCGAACGGGCGATCACGACCGCGTAGCCGCGCCCCTCGCCCACCGGTCTCCGCAGCCGGTAGGCGAGATAGACGAACCCGTCGGCCGCGACGGCGCTGGGGGCACCCGCCCAGTGCCCCTCTCCCGAGGTCGGCGGCACGACCGCGACAGCCGCGCGGTCGGGGTCGGGCAGCAGGCCGGCAAGACGGCGAACGTCCTCATCCATCGACATGGGCATGAGGTTAGGCCACGGCGCGGAGCTGGGCACGGCTACTCACCTTCACTTTAGGAATTCATGCATTTCAAGGGGACTTTACGGAAAACGTGCCGCGACCCCCCTTTCTTCCCTGGCCCCTTCTTCCCTGGTCCTGTCTTCCGGGGCCCTGTCTTCCGGGGCCGGCGCGAACGGCCCTAGGCTGGTAGATCGCCGAAGCCGTGTCCGAAAAGGGGGAGCCGCATGCCCGACGTGCGCCCGCTGCGGCCCGGCGATCCCGAGCGGATCGGTGTCTACCGGCTCGTCGGCGTGCTCGGCTCGGGCGGACAGGGCGTGGTCTACCGCGGAGTCGCCGACTCGGGCCGCGAAGTCGCCATCAAGCTGCTGCACAGCCATCTGAGCCACGACGACGACGTCAGGCGGGGCTTCTTACGCGAGGTGGAGGCCGCGCGCAGGGTGGCGGCGTTCTGCACGGCCAGCGTGCTGGACGTCGGCGTGCTCGGCGAGCAGCCCTACATCGTGAGCGAGTTCGTCCCGGGCGTCACGCTGCAGGCTCTCGTGCGCTCCTCCGGCCCCCGCACGGGCGGCGGGCTCGACCGGCTGGCGATCTCCACCCTGACCGCGCTCACCGCCATCCATCTGGCCGGGATCGTGCACCGCGACTTCAAGCCGGCCAACGTCCTGATGGGCCCCGAAGGCCCGATCGTCATCGACTTCGGCATCGCCAAGGCGCTCGACGGCACCACGCGCGCCTCGGGCCCGGTCGGCACTCCCGCCTACATGTCGCCCGAGCAGATCAGGGGCGAGGCCGTCCGGCCCACCTCCGACGTCTTCAGCTGGGCTGGCACCATGGTGTTCGCGGCCACCGGCCACCCTCCCTTCACCGGTGACACGATCCCGGCCGTCCTCAACGGCGTGCTGAGCGGCGCTCCCGACCTCGCCGGCCTGCCATCCCACCTGGCCGAGCCGATCCACGCCTGCCTGGCCAAGGATCCCGCCGCCCGGCCGACACCGCCCGACCTGCTCCAGTGGCTGACCCGCCGAGCCGGAACGATCCCCCCACCTGGCGGTGCCGGAACGATCCCCCCGCCCGGCGCCCCCACACCCGGCCTGGCACCCGCCCCCGCCCCCATGCCTGCGCCTGCCCCCTCGTCCGCGTCCGCGCCCGCGTCCGTCCCCGAGTCCGCGTCCGTCCCCGAGTCCATGCCCGGCCGCGGCCCCGAGTCCGTGCCCGCGCCCGCATCTGCATCCGCGCCCGGTCTCGCCTCCATGCCCGGTCCCGCGTCCATGCCCGGCCGCGGCCCCGAGTCCGTGCCCGCGCCCGCGCCCGCTCTCGCGTCCATGCCCGCGCCCGCGCACGGTCCCGCACACGCTCTCGCGTCCATGCCCGGTCCCGAGACCGCGTCCGTGCCTGTGCCCGCGACCGAGGCGCCGACCGTGCCTCGTCCGGCCGCCGCGATGAGCCGCCGGGTCCTGATCGGCGGCGTCGCGGCAGCCGCCGCCGTGGCGGTCTCCGCCGTCGCCCTCACCCGGTCAGGGGGCAGGCAGGGCGGCCCGGTCTCACCCTCCAGCTCGCCTGTCGCGGCCGGCACCGACCGGCCCGCCACGCCGAGCCCGACCTCCACGTCCATTCCCACCCCCGCCCCCACGTCCGCCGGTCTTCCGCTCGGCTCCCCGATCGGGGAGCCCATCTCCCTGGACGGCACACCGGTCGCCCTCGCCTCGGCGGGCTCTGCCATCGTCTGCGCCCTGGCCAAGGGGCCGGCACTGGCCTGGGACACGGCCACCGCCAGCGCGACGGGGCCCCGCCGGCTCGGCGGCTCAGGCGACAGGGCGACCTCGGTGGCCTACGGCAACGCCGGCGGGAAACCGGCGGTGGCCACCGGGCACCCCGATGACACGGTCCGGCTGTGGACACCGGACGGTGAGCCCGTCGCCGAGCACCGGCTGAGCGACCCCGTCCTCGCCGTGCACATCGCCGCCGCGCCGGTCGCGATCTCCGAGAAGTACGACGCCATGGCCGACCTCACCAGCACCGTACGGTTCTGGAACATCGCCACCGGCAAGCCGATCGGCCCCAGGATCCCGCTCCACTTCCAGGGCGTCAACGGCGTGGCGTTCGGCCGGTTCGGCGACGCCGACGTGGCCGTCACCGGAGACGGCCACAACCAGGTCCGGGTGTGGCGCCTGGCGACGGGCAAGCTGCTGCGCGGGTTCGGCACCGGCGAGATCGGCGGCATCGAGCGGCTGGCCTGCGGCCGGGTGAAGGGCCGCCCCGTCGTCGTGTCCACCCACCTCGACGCCACACTGCGCGTCTACGACATGGACACCGGCAAGCGGACGGGCACCTGGACGTTCAGCCGCCGGAGCCCCGACGACCGGGGCACCAGCGCCCTGGTCGTGGGCGAGCTCGACGGTGTGCCCATCGCCGCCACCGCCCACACCGCGTCCGACGACCCGGTCCTGCGCGTCTGGAACCTCACCAACGGCAAGACGATCGGCAGGCTGCACGTCGAGCCGATCCGGGCGCTGGCCCTGACCCGGCTCGCCGGACGTCCCGTCGCCGTGGCGGCGACCGACGACTACGTACGGGTCTGGAGCCTCGGCGCCGCCTGACCCAGGGGTCAGGACGCCGTGACCTGGGGCACGGCCTCGCAGAGCGCCCAGTCGGCGCTGATCGCCCCGGCGGCCCTGAGCAGCAGCGGAAGGTACTCGTCCGTCAGCTTCTCCATGGACGTCTCGGCGGCGTGCGCGTTGACGTTGAGCGCCGCGACGACGTTGCCGAGCCCGTCGCGCAGCGGAGCGGCGACAGACCGGATGCCCAGGGCGAGCTGCTCGTCCGTGAGCGCCCTTGGCGCGCCGCCTGCGGACAAAGCGGTTCGATCACGCAAAACACCGGCAACCTGCTACCGTCCTCGTAACGTGCTGGAAACAGGAGATCACGGATGAGTGACGCGTCCCGCCGGCGGCCGCGCATATCGGCCGGCACTCCCAACGTCGCCCGTATGAACGACTACTTCATCGGCGGCAAGGACAACTTCGCCGCCGACCGCGAAGCCGTCGAGAAGGTGCTGGCCCTCGCTCCGGAGGCCAGGGCCATGGGCGAGCAGGTCCAGGCGTTCCGCGAGAGGGTCGTGCGGCACCTCGTCGAGCAGGGCGTCAGGCAGTTCGTCCACATCGGCTCGTGGCTGCCCACCGCGCGCAACGCGCACGAGATCGCGCAGTCGCTCGCCCCCGACGCCCACGTGGTCTACGTCGCCGACGACCCGGTCGTGCTCAGCCACGCCCGGGCGATCCTCGCCACCAACGAGCAGACCGGCGTGGTCGAGGGAGACGTCCTCCATCCGGACGAGCTGGTCGACGACCCCGGCCTGCGACGGCTGATCGACCTCGACCGGCCCGTAGCCGTGCTGATCTTCGGCTCGCTGCAGTACATCCCCGACAGCGACGGCCCGTTCGAGAGCGTGGCGCGCCTGTGCGAGCGGCTGCCGGCCGGCAGCCATCTCGGCCTCACCCACGCCGTGTTCGACACCCGCCCGGACGTCGCGGAGCAGATCGCCGACATCTACCGGGAGGCGCTCGGCCGCCCCGACGGCGGTCCGCGCACCCGCGACCAGGCAGCGCGCTTCTTCGACGGGCTCGAACTCGTCGATCCGGGCTTCGTCTACGCACGCCAGTGGCGGCCCGAGACGCCGGTGTCGGAGCAGGAGGCGAAGAAGACGTGGGTCGCCGCCGGGCTCGCCCGCAAGGGCCCGGCCCAAGGACCAACGTCCTCTCCCTGACCGCCATCGGACCCTACCGGGGCGTCCCCGGCTCGCCGATCCTGGGAGTCGCGTACCGCTATCGAGGGATCACACGATGTGCAACTACTGCGGCTGCCGGGACTTCCCGTTGATCGGCAGGCTCTCCGACGAGCACTGGGCGATCGGGGAGACCGCCGGAGCCCTCCGCAGAGCCATTGACCAAGGCCGCCACGACGACGCCCAGGCCCTCCTGGACGAGTTGCTCGCTCAGCTGATGCCGCACACCGCGACCGAGGAGACCGGCCTCTTCGCCGAGCTGCGCGCCGAGGGATCGCTGGCCGAGGAGGTCGACCGGCTCTGCGCCGAGCACCAGGACATCCACGGGGTGCTCGGCGCGGTCGACCGCGCGTCGCCGGACTGGCCCGCGGTGCTGGAGGCGCTGGCCGCGCTGCGCCGGCACATCGACCACGAGGAGCACGGCTTGTTCCCGGCGTCGATCATCATGCTGCCGCTGCCCGCCTGGGACCGGATCACCCCCGATCGACCGGCATCTCTCAAGGGCTGAACGGCCCGGGAAACCGGGGACGAAAGTCCCTTGACGAGGTGACCTGCGCACATGGCTGCGGGCGCGGACGCGTGCCTAGCGTGGTCATCATCATCGGCCGCAGATATCCAGGGAGCAGCTCCCATGACCACACACTCGCAGGACTCCGTCCTGGCGACCATTCGCGCCCACCACGACCAGCTTGGCCGGACGATGGCCGACCACTCCGTGACCATCGCCCGCTCCGTCGACCGGCTGATGTCGCCGTCCGCCCGGCAGGAGGTGCTGGTCGCCTACTGCACCGAGGAGGTGCTCCCGCACGCGGCGGCGGAGGAGGAGACCCTGTACCGCGTCGCGGCGAGCCGGCCTGAGACCGCGCTGCTCGTGCGCTCCATGACCAGGGAGCACGTCATCCTCCGCGACCTCGTCGGCGAGCTGGAGAAGGCGGGCACCATGGGCGAGATCGTGAGCGCCGCCGCCTCGTTGAACGCCCTGTTCCAGGCACACCTGGAGAAGGAGAACGACGTCCTGCTGCCCGCCCTGGCCGACGCCGGCGTGGACCTCGCCGGCCTGCTCGACGGGATGCACGAGATCCTCGGCGAACCCGCCGCCGAGGAGGGATGCGGATGCGGTGACTGCGCGTGCGGCGCCGCCCAGGACGTACAGGACGGGCAGGACGGGCAGGCGGCGGGTGGCGACGTCGTCGGCGAGCTCGACGTGCGCCGCGTGTCCCACGACCAGCGCCACCACCAGATCTTCGGCACCTTCCGCGAGCTGCCGCCGGGCACGGCGTTCGTGCTGGTCAACGACCACGACCCGAAGCCGCTCCATCACCAGTTCGCCGCCGACTATCCGGGCGAGTTCACCTGGGACTACGTCGAGTCGGGCCCGGACGTGTGGCGGGTGCGCATCGGGCGCCCCTGACCGCCGCCGCTGACCTCGCCGCGAGCCCGGTCGTCCGTTCCGCGGAACGCGTGGCTCACCACGGCCGGCCGGCGCCGACGGTTCGGGTGGATGGGACCCGGCTAGATGAGACCCAGCGCCAGCATCGCGTCGGCGACCCGCCGGAAGCCGTCGATGTTGGCGCCCGCCACGTAGTTGCCGGGCATGCCGTACTCGTCGGCGGCCTCAAGGCAGCGGCCGTGGATGTCGCGCATGATCTCCTGGAGCCGGAGCTCGGAGAACTCGAAGGTCCAGGAGTCGCGGCTGGCGTTCTGCTGCATCTCCAGGGCGCTGGTCGCGACGCCGCCGGCGTTGGCGGCCTTGCCGGGGCCGAAGGCGACGCCCGCCTCCAGGAACACCTTGATGCCCTCGGGCGTGGTCGGCATGTTGGCGCCCTCGCCGACCGCCAGGCAGCCGGCCTGGACCAGCGCGACGGCGTCGCGGCCGGTGATCTCGTTCTGCGTGGCGGACGGCATCGCCACCTCGCAGGGCACCTCCCACACGCTGCGGCCCGGCACGAAGACGACGTGGTCGCCGCGGCGGGCGGCGTAGGCGTCGAGCCGGCCGCGCTCGACCTGCTTGATCTGCTTGAGCAGGCGGAGGTCGATGCCCTTCTCGTCGATCACGTAGCCCGAGGAGTCGGAGCAGGCGACCACCAGGCCGCCGAGCTGCTCGACCTTCTCGATGCTGTAGACGGCGACGTTGCCGGAGCCGGAGACCACGACCCGCTTGCCCTCGAAGGAGGTGCCGCGCGCCTTCAGCATCTCCTCCACGAAGAAGGCGCAGCCGTAGCCGGTGGCCTCGGTGCGGACCTGGGCACCGCCGTAGGCGAGGCCCTTGCCGGTGATCACGCCGGACTCGTAGCGGTTGGTGATGCGTTTGTACTGGCCGAACAGGAAGCCGACCTCGCGCCCGCCGACGCCGATGTCACCGGCGGGCACGTCGGTGTATTCGCCGATGTGGCGGTAGAGCTCGGTCATGAAGCTCTGGCAGAAGCGCATGACCTCGCGCTCGGACCGCCCCTTCGGGTCGAAGTCGGAGCCGCCCTTGCCGCCGCCGATGGGCAGCCCGGTGAGGCTGTTCTTGAAGATCTGCTCGAAGCCGAGGAACTTCACGATGCCCAGGTAGACGGACGGGTGGAAGCGCAGCCCGCCCTTGAACGGCCCGAGCGCGCTGTTGAACTCGACGCGGAAGCCGCGGTTGATGTGGACCTCGCCCTGGTCGTCCTCCCACGGCACCCGGAAGATGATCTGCCGCTCGGGCTCGCAGATGCGCTCAATGATCTTGGACTGCGCGTATTCGGGGTGCTTGCCCAGGACCGGGCCGATGCTCTCCAGCACCTCGCGCACCGCCTGGTGGAACTCGATCTCACCGGGGTTGCGGCGGAGGACGTTGTCATAGATCGACGACAATTTCTCGTGCAGCACAGATTCTCCCAGCTCATTCCCGGTTCATCCTCACTTTAGAGGGTGCTCCGAACCGGTTCGATCCGGGTGTCCCATGATCAGCTCCGGGCCGCGTTCAGAAGCGGCGGGCGTGTCCCTCCTCGGCCACGTCCGCCGGGGTGCCCGGCCAGTACTCCATGAACCCGCCCGCGTGGTCGAGGCGGACCGTGAGCATCGTGCGCCTGCGGGCGGGCTCGGGCAGCCGGAGGTCCTCGCGCATGCAGATCGGGGCCTCGTCCCCGGCCTCTCCGCAGAGCCGGCCGGCCAGCTCCGGAAGCCCGCCGGCCGCCTCGCCGGCGGGCAGCGCCTTGTCGAGGTGCGCGTACCGGAGCAGGGTCGTGCTGGTCGGGTGCCTGACGTCGCCGTCGCGGAGTGAGGGGCTGAGCAGGTGGTTGGTCCGGATGAGCCAGCCGTCCGCCCGCGCCGGGATCGCCACCGTGCCGGCCGGGGTGAGCTCGATCGAGACCGCCTCGGCGACCGGGGCGAGGGCGGTCACGGTGATGGCGGTCGAGGCGCTGACCGTGGCCGATCGGGCGAGGTCCACGGCCTCTCGCACGGTGCCGGCCTCGTCGAGGATGCGGCGGGCGATCGCGTGCACGGGGACGCCGTCGCCGGCGCCGTCGGCCCGGTGGTGCAGGAGGTTGAAGTTCACGCCCAGGCCCGCGCTGTTGAGGCCGATCTTGGCCAGCATGCCCGGCTCGGTGAACGTCTTGACCCAGCGCCCGGGCGCGGGCGAATAGCGCCACAGCGCGGCGTCGGGCACCAGGTGGGGGTGCCAGTCCCACGTCTGGAAGGCGACCGGAGGGCCGTCCGCGCGGGCCCGCGCCACCGTGGAGCACTCCCCGTCGCCCTTGGGCGGCGCGGCGGCCAGGATCTCGGTGCGGGAGTTGAGCAGCCCGAGCTCGGCGACCGTGATCCCGGCTCCGCCGGCGATCGACTCCAGCTCCTCGCCCAGGGCCGGATGCCAGGCGAAGAGCGCCTGGCAGGACTTCTCGGAGACGGCGGCGCAGGTGTCCGGGTCGATGCCGAGCTGGAGGTAGTGGCGGCGGTAGGCGGCGATCGCCGTGTGGATCCGCGACGCCCACACCCGCCCGAACTCCCTGCCGCGCTCCGGCGAGCGACGCCCCCCGCTGTCGTGCTCGTGCAGTCTCACAGCCGTCCTTCCTCGTGGGCCCCATCAGTCGGGCGAGCGCGGGATGCGCACGCGGCCCGGCTCGGAGGTCGTCCCTGACACGCTCGCGTACGGGCTCCTTCAGGTGAACTCGACCATCGACTGCCGGCCCGTTACGCGCACGGTGAAAGGGACAACCCTGTCAATGATCCTCTCGAAGGGCTACCTGGAGCCGGAGGGTCCCGCCGTGTCGGGCCGCCCGGCACGCGGGACGGCTCACCGATCGCCGGGCTTCAGGCGCCGGCGACGGGGCGCAGGACGGATTCGATGGCCGCCACCGCGTGGCCGCGATGGGCGGCCAGGAGGGCCACCACGGCCTCGGTGTCGCGGCGGCGCAGCAGGTCGAGCGTGACGCGGTGCTCGTCGATGACCCGCTCGCGGTTGAGCTCGTCGCTGTAGTACATCGACCGGTAGGCGTCGGTCGAGTCCCACAGCGTGCGGATCAGCCTGACCAGGCGCGGCAGCCCCGACCACTCGAAGATCGTCATGTGGAAGCGCCGGTTTGCCTCGGCCATGGCGAGCACGTCGGCCGCGGCGGCGGCCGCCTCGACGTCGGCCTGCGCCTGGGCCAGGACGTCGAGGCCGGCGTCGGTGAGGCGCTGGACCGCGCGCCGGACGGCCTCGCCCTCCAGGAGGTCGCGGATGACGTAGACCTCACGCAGGTCGTCGAGCGAGAGCTGCTCGACGAAGTAGCCGCGGTGCGCCTGGTAGGTGACCAGTCCTTCGCCTTCGAGGGTCTTCAGCGCCTCGCGCAGCGGGACCCGGCTGACGGCGAACTCCTCGGCCAGCGCCTCCTGCCTGATCGGGTCGCCGGGCCGCAGGCGGCCGGTGGTGATGGCGCGCCTGAGCTCGCCCAGGACGAACTGCTGGGCCGTGGGCGGCCTGCGACGTCCTTCTACCGAGGTCATCCGCCCAATATCTCACGAACCCACTCGTCGTCCTGTCCCAGAACGGGCGGGGCGAGGTGGTAGCTCGGCGGCGTGGCGGTGAGGCCGATGGGGTTGGCCACCTGGGCCGCGGCCCCCTCGCCGACCATCGGTGCGAGGCCCAGCTCGGTGGCGAAGGAGAAGGCGGCGGCCAGGTCGTTGATCGGGCCGCACGGCACTCCGGCGGGGGTGAGCGCGGCGTACCAGTCGTCGGCGGTGCGGGCGGCGAGGGCCCGGGTGAGCTCCGCGACGAGGGCCTCCCGGTGGGCGACGCGGTCGGAGTTGCCGGCGAATCGCGCGTCCGCCGCGAGGTCGGCCCGGCCGAGCACCTCGCACAGGGCGCGGAACTGGCGGTCGTTGCCCGCCGCGATGACGATCGGCCGGTCGGCGGCCTGGAACACCTCGTACGGCACGATGCTGGGGTGCCGGTTGCCCATGGCCCGCGGCACGACTCCGGCGGCGGCGTACCCGGAGGCGTGGTTGGTCAGCGCGGACAGCAGCGACGACAGCAGCGACACCGAGACGCGCTGCCCCTTGCCGGTGGCGTCGCGGTGGCGCAGCGCGGCCAGCACGCCCATCGCCGCGTGCAGCCCGGTGATGACGTCGACGAGGGCCACGCCCGCCTTCATGGGCGGCCCGCCGGGCTCGCCGGTGACGCTCATGAGCCCGCCCACGGCCTGCGCGATCAGGTCGTAGCCGGGCAACTCGGCGCCCGCGCCGTCACCGAACCCCGTGATGGAGCAGTAGACCAGCCCTTCGTTGACCGCGCCGAGCCGGTCGTAGCCGAGGCCGAGCCGGTCCATGGTGCCCGGCCGGAAGTTCTCCACCAGCACGTCGGCGCGGGCGGCCAGGGCGCGGGCCGTCTCCAGGTCGCCGGGGTCGCGCAGATCGAGGGCGATCGACCGTTTGTTGCGGTTGACGGCCAGGAAGTAGGTCGCCACCTCCCCGGCGTGCGGCGGCCCCCAGGAGCGGGTGTCGTCGCCGGCGCCGGGCCGCTCGACCTTGACCACGTCGGCGCCGAGGTCGGCCATCAGCATGGTGGCGTACGGGCCGGCCAGCACCCGGCTGAAGTCGGCGACCAGCAGCCCTGAGAGCGCCCCCGGGCCGGGTGGGGCGCTCCGGGGCGCGGCGGATCCTTCGAGGTCGAGCTGGTCCATGGCGAACGCACCTTATGTCATATTGGATAATCGATACTGGATCCAATCTTAGGAGTCTCCCATGCATCCTTCGGCCCTGTTCGCCATCGACAGCCTCCTCACCGACGAGGAGCGGGACATCCGCCAAGCCGTGCGCAAGGTGTGCGACCAGGAGATCCGGCCGCACGTCGCGGGCTGGTTCGAGGCCGGCGAGCTGCCCGCGCGCGAGCTGGCCCGCACGCTCGGCCCCGTGGGCGTCCTCGGCATGCACCTCGACGGGTACGGCTGCGCCGGCCTGGGCGCCGTCGCCTACGGCCTGGCCTGCCTGGAGCTGGAGGCGGCCGACTCCGGCCTGCGCAGCCTGGTCTCGGTCCAGGGCTCCCTGGCCATGTACGCGATCTGGAAGTACGGCAGCGAGGAGCAGAAGCAGGAGTGGCTGCCCCCCATGGCCGCCGGCGAGCGGATCGGCTGCTTCGGCCTCACCGAGCCCGACTTCGGCTCCGACCCCGCGGGCATGCGCACCACGGCCAGACGCGACGGCTCCGACTGGGTGCTGAACGGCACCAAGATGTGGATCACCAACGGCTCGGTGTCGGACGTCGCCGTCGTCTGGGCCCGCGCGGACGACGGCATCCGCGGCTTCCTGGTGCCGGCCGGCACGCCGGGCTTCACCACGCACGACCTCAAGCAGAAGGTCTCGCTGCGGGCCAGCGTGACCAGCGAGCTGGTGCTCGACGAGGTCCGGCTGCCCGCCGAGGCCATGCTGCCCGGCGCGCGGGGCCTGTCCGGGCCGCTCGGCTGCCTGAACGAGGCCCGCTTCGGCATCGTGTTCGGCGCGATGGGCGCGGCGCTCGACTGCCTGGAGACCACGCTCGCCTACGCGGCCGAGCGGCAGATCTTCGCCAGGCCGCTCGCGTCCTTCCAGCTCTCCCAGGAGAAGCTCGCCGACATGGCGCTGGAGCTGGGCAAGGGCATGCTGCTGGCGCTGCACCTGGGCCGGCTGAAGGAGCGCGGCGAGATCACCCCCGAGCAGGTGAGCGTGGGCAAGCTGAACAACGTGCGCGAGGCCATCGCCATCGCCAGGACGTGCCGCACGATGCTGGGAGCGAGCGGCATCACCCTCGAATACCCGGTGATCAGGCACTCGGTCAACCTGGAGTCGGTGCTCACCTACGAGGGCACCTCCGAGATCCACACGCTGGTCATCGGCCGCGCCCTCACCGGCCTGTCCGCCTTCCACTGACCGCCTTCCACTGACCGCCTTCCACTGACCGCTTCCCACTGGCCGCTTCCCACTGGCCGCTTCCCACTGGCCGCTTCCCACTGGCCGCTTCCCACTGGCCGCTTCCCACTGAACGCGCCGCCGGAGCCCGTCAGCCGAGGGCGTGGTCGAGGTTGAAGGCCGCGCTGATGAGCGCGAGGTGGGTGATGGCCTGCGGGAAGTTGCCGAGCTGCTCACCGGTGTGGCCGATCTCCTCGGCGTACAGGCCCAGATGGTTGGCGTACGTCAGCATCTTCTCGAAGGCCAGGCGGGCCTCGTCGAGGCGGCCGGCGCGGGCCAGAGCCTCGACGTACCAGAAGGAGCAGATCGAGAACGTGCCCTCCGGGCCCTGCAGCCCGTCGGGGCTGACCTCCGGGTCGTAGCGGTAGACCAGCGAGTCGGAGACCAGCCCGTCGCCGAGCGCGTCGAGGGTGGACAGCCACTTGGGGTCGGTCGGGGAGACGAACTTGGCCAGCGGCATCATCAGCAGGGAGGCGTCCAGCACGTCCTCGTCGAAGTGCTGGACGAACGCCTGCAGCTTGGTCGACCAGCCGCGCCGCATGATCTCCCGGTAGATCGCGTCGCGCGCCTCGCGCCAGCGCGGGATGTCGGCGGGCAGCCCGCGCTGGATCGCCACCCGCATGGCGCGTTCGATGGCCACCCAGCACATCAGCCGCGAGTAGACGAAGTTCTTACGGCCGCCGCGGGTCTCCCAGATGCCCTCGTCGGGCTGGTCCCAGTGCAGGCAGACCCAGTCGACCAGGGTGCAGAGCTCGTCCCAGCGGTCGCTGGCGATCGGGTCGCCCCACTTGTTGTAGAGGTAGATGGAGTCGATGAGCGCCCCGTAGATGTCGAGCTGGAGCTGATCGGCGGCGGCGTTGCCGATCCGCACCGGGGCGGAGCCCCGGTAGCCCTCCAGATGGCCGAGCTCGTGCTCGGGCAGGTCGCTGCGCCCGTCGATGCCGTACATGATCTGCAGCGGGCCGTTGCCTCTGTCGTTGCTGAGCGGCACGTGCGTGGACAGGAAGCCTATGAAGGCCTCCGCCTCCGCGGTGAAGCCCAGCCTGAGCAGCGCGTAGACGCAGAACGCGGCGTCGCGGATCCACACGTAGCGGTAGTCCCAGTTGCGCTCGCCGCCGAGCTGCTCGGGCAGGCTGGTCGTCGGCGCGGCGACGATCCCCCCGGTCGGCACGTAGGTGAGCAGCTTCAGCGTGAGCGCCGAGCGGTGGACCACCTCGCGCCACCGGCCGCGGTAGCGGGAGGCCGACAGCCAGCGCCGCCAGTAGCGGACCGTGGCGGTGAACTCGTCCTCGGCCTCCGCGATCGGGCAGCCCCGCGCCGCGAGGCCGCCGCCGGCCCGGTCGAGCGCGAACACCGCCTGCTCCCCCTCACCGAGCTCGAACTTCGCCCACGCGTCCTGCCCGTCGACCTCCATCGGCACGCTGGCGGTCAGGGACAACGACAACGACGCCGACTCGAACAGCACGCGGTCCTCCTCAGCGCGCACGGTGTGCGGCTGCCTCGCGTAGTCGAAGCGGGGCGCCACCCGGGCGCGGAACGGGAGCGAGCCACGGACGCAGGACACCCTGCGGATCATCCGGTGCCGGTCGGCCTCGCGCGAGTCGTCCGCGATGGGCATGAAGTCCTGGATCTCGCCCACCCCGTCGTCGGCGAAGAAGCGGGTGATGAGGACGTTGGTGTCGGGAAAGTAGAACTGTTTGGTCCTGGCCGGGGTGTCGGCGGCCAGCTCGAACGAGCCGCCCCGGTCGGCGTCGAGGATCGAGGCGAACACGCTGGGCGCGTCGAAGCGAGGGCAGCAGTACCAGTCGATGGTGCCGTTGGTGCCCACGAGCGCGACCGTCCGCAGGTCGCCGATGAGACCGTGGTCTCCGATCGGCAGGTAGCGGGAGTCGCCTGAGTGACCGGGTTCTCCAGCAGTCATGACCGCCCTTTCTCCCTGTCTTCCCCCAAGGTAAACATGTCGGACTCGTGACAGTCTCTGCCGTTCGTCAAGGGCTGGCAGATCTTTGACCTGGGCGTTTCTCCGGATTTCGGCTCCGAGATCTCCCGTGAGAGCCATTCCCTAGGCGTACGAGGGGAGAAAAGGTACGGTGAAACCGAGAGAATTACAGTTTCGGCCGGGGATGAATACGTGATGCGCCAAGCGGAGGAAGGCTCCAACCCCGCTACGGGCGACCTGGCGCCCACGTTGATCCACCAGGCATTGCTCTACGACGGCGTCGAGACGTTCGGCTCCGTCGCCTCCCGGTTCTGCCTCGACGGCCTCGCGCGGGGTGACAGGGTCCTGGCCGTGGTGACGCCGCCCAACATCGAGGCGCTGGAGGCGGTGCTGGGCGCCGACGCCGCCCGGGTCGAGTTGGTGGACGCCCGGGAGTGGTACGACACGCCGGGCCGCACGCTCGACGCCTACACCCGCTACGTCGACGGCCACCGGGCGGACCACCCCCGGATCCGGGTCCTCGGAGAGCCGGTCTGGCAGGGGTTCGACCAGGCGCAGGAGGCGGAGTGGACCCGGTACGAGTCCGTGATCAACGCCGCCTTCGCCGACAGCCCCGCCTGGATCATGTGCTCCTACGACACCCGGGCGCTGCCCGGCCACATCGCCGACGACGCCCGGCGCACCCACCCCGAGCTGGTGACGGGCGATGACACGATGGTCAGCCCGGCCTACACCCCACCGGCGGAGTTCGGCCACGCCAGAGACCTGCTGCCGCTGCCCCCGCCGGGGAGTGCGGACGGCGCCCGGTTCGTGTTCGACGCCGACCTCGCCCTCCTGCGGCAGCGCGTGGCCTCCTGGGCGGCGGCCCGCGACGTGCCGGCCGAGCCGGCCGACCGGCTGACGCTCGCCGTCAACGAGGTGGCCACCAACGCCGTCGAGCACGGCGGGGGGCATGGCGAGATCCTGCTGTGGATCGACGGCGACTCGGTCTGCTGCGACGTCGTCGACCCCGGCCGGCCGGGCGGCGGGGCGACCGAGCCGTTCGCCGGCTACCTGCCACCCGCCTCCGCGACCGCCCGCGGCCACGGCCTGTGGGTGGCACGCCGGCTGTGCGACCTGGTGGAGGTCCGCACCGACCGGCCGGGCACGCAGATCCGCCTGCGCCTGCGACGGGGCTGATCCGGCGGCCCGGGTCTAGGCTGAAGCGCATGCGAGTAGTGCTGATCGGCGCCAGCGGTCACATCGGCACCTACCTGGTGCCCCGGCTTGTGGACGCGGGCCATGACGTGGTCACGGTGAGCAGGGGCAAGCGAGAGCCCTACAGCCCCCACGGCTCCTGGCGGCAGGTCACCACGGTGACCGCCGACCGCAAGGCGGAGGAGGCCGACGGCACGTTCGGCCGGCGCATCGCCGAGTTGGAGGCCGACGCCGTCATCGACCTGATCTGCTTCCGCGAGTCCAGCGCGCGTCAGCTGGTGACGGCGCTGACCGGCCGTGTCCGCCACTTCCTCCACTGCGGCACGATCTGGGTGCACGGCCCCAGCACCCGGGTGCCCACCACCGAAGACCGGCCGCGGCGGCCGATCGCCGACTACGGCCGCCGGAAGGCCGCCATCGAGGCCTACCTGCTCGACCGGGCCCACCGCGACGGCTTCCCGGCCACGGTCATCCACCCCGGCCACATCACCGGCCCCGGATGGGTGCCGGTCAACCCGGCGGGCAACCTCAACCCCGCCGTGTTCCAGGCCCTCGCCGACGGCGCCGAGGTCGCCCTGCCCAACCTGGGCATGGAGACCGTCCAGCACGTCCACGCCGACGACGTGGCGCGGCTGTTCATGGCGGCGCTCGACAACCCGTCCGTCGCCGTGGGCGCCGGTTTCCACTCCGTCGCCACCACCGCCCTGACGCTGCGCGGCTACGCCGAGGCCGTGGCGAGCTGGTTCGGGCAGGAGGCGCGGCTCACCTACCTGCCGTGGGAGCAGTGGCGGGACACGGTGTCGGAGGAGGACGCCCGCGTCACCTACGACCACATCGCGCACAGCCCCCACTGCAGCATGGAGAAGGCCGAGCGGCTGCTCGGCCACCGGCCGCGCCACACCTCGCTCGAGGCCGTCGCCGAGGCCGTCGACCGGCTCATCGCGGCGGGCGTCATCGCACGCTAGCCCGCGCCCGGAGCGAGCGGCTCGTTCCCGGGTCTCCGCTACCTGGACGAGCCCTGCCACGTCGGCGTCGAGGCCGCCTGGATGTCCGGGCGGGGCGCGCCGCGCCGGAGGGGGCCCCTCAGCGGCTGTCCAGAGGGTCGAGCCGCTCGGTCCGGGGCTCCGCCGTCGCCGAGAGGAGGGGCAGCATGACCTCGACCCGGGTCCCGGCGCCCGGCAGGCCGCTGACGACGCAGATGCCGCCGAGCTCGGCGGCGCGTTCGCGCATCGAGCTGAGGCCGACGCCGGCCCGGCGCGCCTCGGGCAGCCCCCGGCCGTCGTCGCTGATCAGCACCCGCAGCACCGACCGCTCCCGCTGGAGGACGATGTCGGCCCGGGTCGCGCCGGCGTGCCGGCGGATGTTGGTGAGGGCCTCCTGGACGATCCGGTAGACCGCCACCTCGACGGCCGCCGGCAGGTCGGACAGGTCGCCCACGACCTCCACCTCGATCGCGGTGTCGGGCGAGGACTGCCCGGCGAGCGCGTGTACGGCCCGGGCCAGGCCCAGGTCGTCGAGGGCGGGCGGGCGCAGGCCGTAGACGAGTTCGCGGATGTCTCCGGCGACCGCGTCCATGCCGGAGCGCAGGTCCTGCAGCAGCGCGTCGGCCGACTCGGGAGACTTCTTCAGCCTGCTACGGGCGATGTTGATGGTCATGGCCATGGCCGACAGGGTCTGGCCGAGCCCGTCGTGCAGGTCGCGCCGCAGCCGGCGGCGTTCCTCCTCGCGGGTGGTCAGGATGCGTTCCCTGGAGCGTTGCAGGTCGGCCGCCATGCGCACCGCGTGGGCCACGTCGGCGGCGTACGGCGTGAGCGTGGACAGCACCCGCTCGTTGTGGGCGGCGGGGAACCGGCGCGGGCCCGGCGGCCCGACGAGCAGGCGGCCGACCATCTCGCCGTGCCAGACCAGCGGCACCTTCCGGGGGTCGTCGCCCACCCGGCCGTTCTCGACGTAGCGGGGCTCGCCGTCGGTCACCTCCACGGCGACGCCCTCGACCGCCAGGCCGTCACGCAGCACGCTCACGACCGACGTCAGCGCCTCGGCCGGGTCGCCCCGCCGCACCGCCTGCGTCAGCCGCTCGGCCAGCACCCGGGGATCGCCGATCCTGCCGTACAGGAGGTGGTCGACCGCCCGCTGCAGCACGCGCCGCAACGGCTGGAAGAACGCCCCGGCGAACAGGGCGGAGGCGAGCCCGGCGATCTGGTCGTAGCCGGACAGCACCAGGCTGGACAGCGCGCCGACGCTGAAGTAGACCGCGCTGATCACGATCAGCAGCCCGGCCGCCACGAAGGCCCGGCTGATCACGGTGTCGATCCCGTAGAGCCGGTAGCGCGTCACCGAGAACGCGATGGCGACCGGGATGAGCGCCGCCCAGATGACCGCGGGCCAGACCAGCACGGGCACGGACTGCCCCGCGATCAGGAACACGATGTAGCCCGTGAACGCGAGCAGCGGCCAGGCGATCTGCCGTCTGCCGATCGGGTCCGCGCGCCGCAGCCGCAGCGCCAGGGACAGCGCCGCCAGCACCATCGAGATGAAGATGGCCACCCAGGCGACCGTGAAGATGACCGCGTCGTACGGCGCGATCGCGGGGACCTGGAGCACGTTGGGGATGACCGCGGGGAACGGGTAGCTCTCCAGGGGCGGATCCGGGCGCAGGAGCGTGCGCAGCGACGTGGTCGTGAGGGCGGCCCCGCCCAGCAGCAGGGCGAGCCGCCAGCGCGGCGAGGGCAACCGGCCGTCGGGCGAGTACAACGGCAACAGCACGGTGAGCGCGAAGCCGCACACCGTCCAGCCGATCTGGACCGGAAACTTCAGCCACGAGGCCAGGACCAGTTCTCCGTTGGCGGCGGCGCGCAGCATCAGCGCCTGCGAGACGTCGCTGACGGCACCGGCCAGCCCGCCCACGGACATCAGCCACGCCATGTTCAGCCGGGGCCGGTGGTAGATGAGGAACGCTCCGACCGAGGGGAACGTGAGGGAGACCGCCGACTGCGGGGTCACGGTGGCGTTCGCCGGGGTCCACGCCTCGGGCAGTCCGGCCCAGATGACCACCGCGGCCACGGCGAGCGCCGGGGACACGACCGCCATGACGACGGCCACGAACCGCGCCGGGGTGACTCCGACGTCGTCGTAGGTCTGGGGCATCGCCATCAGAGCGCCGTTCCGGCGGCGGATCGCCCGGATCGCCCGGCCGGCCCGGGAATGCCTGCTAACGTGGCGCTCCCTGCGCTCATGGCGAATCTGGCCATCGTGTTCCTGTCTCTCCAGCGCGCGGTATGCCCACTGGACAGGATTATGACGCTTTTATAGTAATAATTCCCCCTCCATGGCCGGGCCGTTATTACGACACAACGCGCCACCGCGCGACCGGCCCGTCGCGGATCGCGGAGCTCAGGTCCGTTTGCGGACGACCCGATCGTGGACGACCGTGTACGTGTTGCGCAGCGCGGCCATCGACTCGTCGTAGGAAGCCTGGGCCACGCCCGTGAACAGGCAGTCGACGACCATGAGCTGGGCGATGCGGCTGCCGAGCGCCCCCGAGCGGAACTTGGTCTCCCGCGCCGCCGTCGTGAGGGTCACGTCCGCCGTGGCGGCGAGCGGCGACTCGCGGAAGTTGGTGATGGCGATCGTGGCGGCGCCGGACGCGCGGGCGATCGCCAGGAACTCGACCGTGTCGACGGTGGCGCCGGTGTGGGAGACGGCGATGGCGACGCAGGTGTCGTCGAGCGTGGCCGCCGAGGTCCAGGCGGAGTGGGAGTCATGCCAGTTGATCGCGGTGCGGCCGATGCGCGACAGCTTCTGCTGGAGGTCGAGGCTCACCAGGGCGCTCGCGCCGACCCCGAAGCTGTCGATCCGGCGGGCCGCCAGCACCAGCGCCACGGCCCCGGCCAGCGCGTCCATGTCCAGGGTGCGGGCCGTGTCGGCGATGGACAGCGTCTCGTTGGTGGCCACCTTGGACACGATCCCCTCCAGGCTGTCGTGGCGGTCGATGTCGCCCGACACCTCGGGGAGGTTGGTGCGGGCGAGTTGCTCCCGGGTCACCTCCCTGGCGAGGTCGATCCTCAGGTCCTTGTAGTGGGCGTAGCCCATCCGCTGGTAGAAGCGCACGACCGAGGTGGTGGACGTGCCGCAGCGGTCCGCGACCTCGGCGATCGACAGGTTGGCGGCGACCTCGGGGTCTCCGACGAACAGCTCGGCGATGCGCCTCTCGGACGGTCGCAGGGCCGGTATGGCGGCCCGGATGCGGATCAGCACGGGCCTGGAGCCTTCAGCCATGGTCACCCACAAGGTCAGGGGGTTGAGAGGAACTTTAGTACGCAACTGGTATGGTCTGCGTAATTTTATGACCTACTTGTTCTGAGGAGGCCACATGTCCCGTGGCACGCTCTCCGCGTTCGGTATCGCAGCGGCGTTGTCCATCGCCCTCACCAGTTGCTCCTCATCCTCCGGGACCGAGACCGGCACCGACGCCCCGGGCGCCACCGGCGCGGCCGGCGGCAACCTGGTGGTCGGTGTGACGTCCGACCCGGACACGCTCTTCCCCTGGAAGGCCACGCAGTTCCAGGCGGTCAACGTGCTGCAGAACATCTACGGCACGCTCACCGAGTTCGACAAGGACCTTAACGTGGTGCCCGGGCTGGCCGAATCCTGGAAGGCGTCCGAGGACGGCAAGACCCTCACCCTCACCCTGCGCCAGGGGGTGACCTTCGGCGACGGCAGCGCCTTCGACTCCGCGGACGTCAAGCACTCCCTTGAAAAGATCATGGACGAGGCGACCGCCGCCGTGGCCCGGACCTCGCTCGCCTCGGTCAAGTCCGTGGAGGCGCCCGACGCCGGCACCGTGGTGCTGAAGCTGACCGGGCCCGACGCCGCGCTGCCCGCCAACCTCGCCACGGTCAACATGGCGATGCTCTCCTCCGACGACACCGAGGAGAAGCTCAACGCCACCCCCAACGGCACCGGGCCGTTCACCCTGAGCAAGCGCGTCGCCAGCCAGTCGATCACCCTGACCAGGAACGACGCGTACTGGGGCAGCGAGAAGGCCAAGCTCGCCGGGGTCGAGTTCCGGGTGATCCCCGACGAGTCGTCCATCGTCTCCGCCATGCAGTCGGGCAACGTCCACCTCGCCATCTTCAACGACCCCCTCGTCGCCAAGACCGCCGAGGGCGGCTCGATCACCGTCGCCAAGACGCCGCAGCTCAACTACCACGCGCTGCAGCTCAACGCGCGCCGCGGCGGCCTCGACGACGTCAACGTGCGGCTGGCGATCCAGTGCGCGATCGACCGCAAGCAGGTGCTGGACACGGCCGCGCTCGGCGAGGGCGAGGTGACGGGGCCGATCACCGCCCCGGCCTTCAAGTCCGACCCGCAGCAGCGGCCCTGCCCCACGCGCGACCTGGCCAAGGCGGCCGACTACCTGGCCAAGGCCGGCAAGTCCGGCGGGGTCACCGTCAAGACGATCGTCTCCCAGGGTGAGTACGCGACCTCGGTCAACGAGGCCCAGAACCTCAAGGCGCAGCTCGCCGAGGCGAAGATCAACCTGGAGCTGGAGGTGCTGGAGTCGGGCGCGTTCGTGGACCGGTGGGTCGCGGGCGACTTCGACACGGCCGTCGCGCTGAACGGCGGGCGGCCCGACCCCGACGGCATGTACGGGCGCTACTTCACCAGTGACGGCAACCTCAACAAGGTCGCCGGTTACAGCTCCCCCACGCTCGACAAGCTCTTCGCCGAGGGCAAGGCCACGACCGACCAGGCCGCGCGCAAGGCGGTCTACGACAAGGTCGCCGCCGAGCTGGAGAACAACGCGGCCTGGGTCTGGCTGTTCACCAGCTACACCTACACGGGCACCACGTCCCAGGTGAAGGGCTTCGTGCCGATGTCCAGCGGTTCGATGCAGTACCTCCGTACGACGTCGCTCGGTTAGTCATGCTGAGAGCGATCGTCCGCAACCGGGCCGTCCGGCGCGTGGCGAGCATGCTCGGCACCCTGTTCGGGGTAGCCGTGTTCGTGTTCGTCATGCTCCGGGCGATCCCCGGCAACCAGATCACGGCCGGGCTCGGTACGGAGGCCGCGGCGCTCACCCCGGCGCAGCGGGAGGCGCTGGAGCGCTACTACGGCCTGGACCAGTCGCTGTTCAGCCAGTTCTTCTCCTGGCTCGGCAACATGTTCACCGGCAACTTCGGCTACTCGGCGCGGGCGCAGCAGAGCGTGCTCGACCTGACGCTGCACTCGCTGCCCGTCACGTTCGAGCTGGCCGTGCTGTCGATCGTGCTGGCGCTGCTGATCGGGGTGCCGCTCGGCATGCTGGCGGCGTCGCGCACGGGCGCGCCCAGGGACGCGCTCGGGCAGGCGGTGAGCCTCGCCGGGCTGTCGATCCCGGCCTTCCTGCTGGCCACGACGCTGCTCTCGGTCTTCGCCGCCTCGTTCGGGTTCAACCCCAACGGGCAGGGCTTCGCCTCCCTCTTCGAGGACCCGCTGCTCAACCTGAAGCAGATGATCCTGCCCGCCCTGGTGCTCGGGTTCGGCATCGCGGCGCCGATCCTGCGCACCACGCGCACCGCGGTGCTGGAGGTGCGCTCCAACGACTTCGTCCGGACCGCGCGGGCCAAGGGCGTGCCGCCGCGCCGTCTGCAGGTCAGGCACGTGCTGGGCAACGCGCTGGTGCCGATCGTGACGATGACGGGCCTGCAGTTCGGCTACCTGCTGGGCGGGGCCGTGGTGGTCGAGCAGATCTTCTCCGTCCCCGGCGTCGGCAGGCAGGTGCTGCTGGGCATCCAGCAGAAGGAGTACGCGGTCGTGCAGAGCACGGTGCTGGTCATCGCGCTGTCGTTCGTCATCGTCAACCTGCTGACCGACCTGCTCTACCGGGTCATCGACCCGCGGGTGCGTGCCTCGTGACGGCCCTGCGCAAAAGCCCGGCAGGGCTCACCGGCGTCGCCGTCCTGGCGCTGCTCGCCGTGGTCGCGCTGCTGTCGTTCGCCGGGCTGCTCCCCCACGACCCGATCGCGCAGGACCCGCCGTCGCGCTTCCTGTCGCCGTCGGCCGACCACCTGTTCGGCACGGACCAGTTCGGCCGGGACGTCTTCTCCAGGGTGGCCGCCGGCGTGGGCAACTCGGCGCTCATCGCGCTCGTCGCGGTCGCCTTCGCCACCGTGGTCGGCACCCTCGGCGGGCTGGTGTCCGGCTTCTACCGGGGCATCGCCGACGGGGCCATCGGCGGCGTCACCAACGTGCTGTTCGCCTTCCCGCCGCTGCTGCTCGCGCTCTCGCTCGCCTCGGTGCTGGACCGCAACTGGTTCACGATCGCCGTCGCGATCGCGATCGTCTACGTGCCCATCTTCATCCGGGTGACGCGAGGTCCCGTGCTCTCGCTCAGGGAGATCGAGTACGTCAAGGCGGCCGTCTCCACCGGCCAGAGCCGATGGATGATCATGATGAGGCACGTCCTGCCGAACATCACCTCGATCATCGTCATCCAGGTGGCCCTCTCCCTGTCCTGGGCAGTGCTCACCGAGGCGTCGCTGAGCTTCCTCGGCCTGGGCACGCCCCCGCCCGCGCCCTCGCTCGGATCCATGATCTTCGAGGCGCGCAGCCTGGTGTTCGTGGCCCCGTGGACACTGATCGCGCCCGGCGCGGTCGTCGTGCTCCTGGTCGTGGGCCTCAACCTGCTCGGCGACGGACTCCGTGACACTCTCGACCCGCGAAACCGAGGCAAGCGGTGAACCTTTCGGAACTGACGACGGAATCGGCCGACCCCCGCTTCGCCGACATCGACAAGATGACGGTGGCGGAGCTGGCGGCCACCATGAACGGAGCCGACGCGGCCGTCCCCCAGGCGGTGGCCAGGGCGCTGCCGCAGATCACCGCCGCGATCGAGGCCGCGTCCGAGCGCATGGGGGCGGGCGGCCGGCTGATCTACGTCGGCGCCGGCACGCCTGGACGCATCGGCGTGCTCGACGCCTCCGAGTGCCCGCCCACCTTCAGCACCCCGCCCGAGCAGGTCTTCGCGATCATCGCAGGCGGCGAGGGCGCCGTCGTGCACCCCCGCGAGGGCGCCGAGGACGACCGGCAGGCCGCCGCCGAGGCGATCGACGCCGCCGGCATCGGCCCGCTCGACACCGTCGTGGGCATCGCGTCGAGCGGCCGCACCCCGTTCGTGCTCGAAGCCGTACGCCGGGCGCGCGAGCGCGGCGCGCTGACCGTGGGGCTCGCCTGCAACCCGGGCACACCACTCAGCGGCGAGGCCGAGCACCCCATCGAGGTGCTCGTGGGCCCGGAGGTGGTGAGCGGATCCACCCGGCTCAAGGCGGGCACCGCCCAGAAGCTGGTGCTCAACATGTTCTCGACGATCGTCATGGTCCAGCTCGGCAAGACGTACGGAAACCTGATGGTGGACGTCAAGCCCACCAACGGCAAGCTGCGCGAGCGGGCCGTTCGGATCGTCCGGACGATCACCGGCGCCGGGCGGGACGAGGCACTCGCCCTGCTCGGCCAGAACGGTTTCAACGTGAAGCAGGCCGTCGTGGCCTCCCGCTTCCACCTCACCCCTCAGGACGCCGCCGCGCGGCTGGCCCGCAACGGCGGGCGCCTGCGCGCGACACTAGGAGAGCAGGCATGAGAATCCTTGGCATGATCTCCGGCACCTCGCACGACGGCATCGACGCCGCCCTGGTCGACTTCGACCTGGCCGGCGACACGCTCGAAGGCAGGGTCGAGTTCACCGCGAGCACGCCGTACCCGCCGGAGTTGCGCGCCAGGCTGGTCGCGGCGCTGCCTCCGGCGCCGACGACGCTCGCGGAGGTGTGCGTCCTCGACACCCTCATCGGCCAGAGCTTCGCCGAGGCCGCCGCAGCGGCGATCGAGGAGGCCGGCCCCGTCGACCTCGTCGTGTCGCACGGGCAGACGGTGTTCCACTGGGTGGACGAGGCGCACGCGCTCGGCACGCTGCAGATCGGCCAGCCCGCCTGGATCGCCGAGCGGACGGGCGCCCCGGTGCTGTCGGACGTGCGGATCCGCGACATCACCGCGGGCGGCCACGGCGCTCCGCTGGTCTCCGTGCTCGACGCCCTGCTGCTCGCCGGGCACCAAGGGGTCGCGGCGGCGCTCAACCTGGGCGGCATCTCCAACATGACCGTGGTGCGCGGCCCTGACGACCTCGTCGCCTACGACATCGGGCCGGCCAACGCGCTGGTCGACGCGGTGGTGTCGAGCAGGGGGCTGAGCGAGCGGGGCTTCGACGAGGACGGCCGGATCGCCGCCTCGGGCCGGGTGGACGAGCGGCTGCTCGACGTGCTGCTCGACGAGCCCTACTACCGGCTGCCGGCGCCGAAGAGCACCGGCAAGGAGCTGTTCCACCTCGCCTACGTCGAGGAGGCGATCGCCAGGTCGGGCCGCCGGCCCGATGCCGCCGACCTGGTCGCGACCCTGGCCGAGCTGACCGTCCGCACGGTCGCCCGCGAGGTGCTGGCCTCCGGCGCGGACCTGCTCGTCATCTCCGGCGGCGGCGCCCGCAACCCCGTGATGACCAACGGCCTGCGCGAGGCGCTCCCCGGCGTGCGGGTCACGTTCACCGACGAGTACGGCGCTCCGGCGGACGAGAAGGAGGCGATCGCCTTCGCCCTGATCGGCTGGTGCACCGCCCACGGCCTGCCGGGCACGGTCCCCGCCGGTACGGGCGCCCGCGCCGCCCGCGTCCTCGGCACGCTCACGCCCGGAGCGGGGCCACTCGTCCTGCCCGCGCCGATCGCCGACCGGCCGCGGTCGCTCACGCTGCGCCGATGAGTCCGCGCGTGGCGACGGGCGACGACCTGGCCGGCATCGTCGAGGTCTTCCTCGCCTGCTGGACCGGGAGCTACGCGTCTGTGCTGCCCGAGCGGCTGGTGTCCGCGATGTCGCCCGACCGGGCCCGCGAGCTCTGGACGGCCGCCCTGGCGTCCGGCCGGGTCGTCGTGGCCGACGAGGGCGGACGGGTGCTCGGGGTGACGCGGTTCGGCGGCGACACCGTGCACTCGCTGTACGTGCATCCGCATGCCCAGGGCGGGGGCCTTGGCATGCGGCTGCTCGGCGCGGCGGAGTCGGCGCTGTCGGCGGACGGGGTGAGCCGGGCCTTCCTGTGGGTGTTCCGCGACAACCTGCCGTCGATCGGGTTCTACCGCCGTCAGGGCTGGACCCCCGACGGCACGAGCCGCGTCACCCCGGAGTTCGGCGAGCCGGAGCTGCGCCTGACCAAGGAGCTGGTATGACCGCGCCCGACCGTGGCGCGGCCGGCGAGGCCGTGGCGGAGGGGCCCGCCGGGCTGGTCAGGGCCGTGCGGACGCCGTGGTTCGGGTGGACCGAGTGCGCCGGGCACCGGACCGTGCGCTGGGTGGACGGGGTGCGCGTCGGCGAGGAGCCGATGACGGTCGACACCCACCACGACCTCGCCTCGGTGACGAAGGTCGTGGCCACCACGACGGCGCTCATCCGGCTCGTCTCCGACGGCCTGGTCTCGCTGGACGCGCCGGTGCGCGCGTACCTGCCGGACTGTCACGACGGCATCTCCGTCCGTGACCTGCTGCTGCACCGGGGCGGGCTGTGGGAGTGGTGGCCGCTCTACATCCGGCCGGACCCGCCGCCGCCGCGTTATCGGCCGGGCCGCGAGCGGCACTACTCCGACCTGGGCTTCGTCCTGCTCGGCCGGGTGGTCGAGGTCGCCGCCGGGCTCCCTCTCGACCGGGCGGTCGCGGAGCTGGTGACCGAGCCGCTGGGCCTGCGCTCGACCCGGTACGCCCGTCCTGCCGGGGAGCGGGTGGCCATGAGCGCGCGGGACGACCGGGTCGAGATGGACATGCTGGACTCCGGGCAGCCCTACCCCGTCCCCTTCCGCAGCGCCGACTTCACCGGCTGGCGCCGGGAGCCGGTGGTCGGGCAGGTCGCGGACTGCAACGCCCACCACGCGTCCGGCGGCGTCTCGGGGCACGCCGGGCTCTTCTCCACGGTGCCCGACCTGCTGCGCTACTGCGCCGCGCTGTCCGCCTACTGCGAGCACGACCATCTGTGGCGGCCCGAGGTCGCGCGGGAGTTCTTCGCGCCGGGCCCGGACGCCGGGCAGGCGCTCGGTTTCCGCAGGTACGCGCTCCGCCTCCGGGACGAGACCGTCACCGTGCTCGGCCACCCGGGCTTCGTGGGCTGCGTCATCGGCTTCGTGCCGGACCGCGACATCGCTCTCGTCCTGGCCGGCAACCGGCTGCTGACCGACGGGCCGCCCGTGCCCACGGACGCCCTCTGGGACGACCTGCTGCACGCCATCACCGAACGATCGAGGACCGAATGACCCCGCTTCTCGCCATCCGCGACCTGTCCGTCGCCTTCCGCACCGGCAAGCAGGACGTCGCCGTCGTGAAGAACATCTCGATGGAGATCATGCCCGGGCAGACCGTCGCGGTCGTCGGCGAGTCGGGCTCGGGCAAGTCCACCACGGCGGCGGCGGTCAACCGGCTGCTGCCGGACAACGGCCGCATCACCGGCGGCCAGGTGCTCTTCGACGGGCGCGACCTGGCCGGGGCGAGCGAGCGCGAGATGATCGGGATCCGGGGCGCCGGCATCGGGCTGGTCCCGCAGGACCCGATGTCCAACCTCAACCCGCTGATGCGCATCGGCGACCAGATCGGCGAGGCGCTCGAAGTGCACGGCCTGGCCGCGGGCCGGGCGGCCCGCGCGCGGGTGAGCGAGCTCCTGGACCTGGTCGGCATCCCCGACCCGGCGCAGCGGATCGACCAGTACCCGCACGAGTTCTCCGGCGGCATGCGCCAGCGCGCGCTCATCGCCATGGGGCTGGCCTGCCGGCCGAAGCTGCTCATCGCCGACGAGCCGACCTCCGCGCTCGACGTGACCGTCCAGCGGCGCATCCTCGACCAGCTCGAACAGCTCACCGCCGAGATGGGCACCGCCGTCTTCCTCATCACGCACGACCTCGCGCTGGCTGCCGAGCGCGCCGACGTCGTGGCCGTCATGTACCAGGGGGAGATCGTCGAGACGGGCCCGGCCGCCGAGATCCTGGCCGCCCCTTCCCACGACTACACCCGCCGCCTGCTGCGGGCCGTCCCGAGCCTGTCGTCCGTGCGGACGGCCACCCCCGCGCAGGACACCGAGAACCTGGTCGAGGTCGAGGACCTGCGCAAGGTCTTCCCGATGCGGGGCAGCGCCACGGAGTTCGCCGCGGTCGACGAGGTCAGCTTCACCATCCCGCGCGGCCGTACCGTGTCGATCGTCGGCGAGTCCGGGTCGGGCAAGTCGACGACGGCCAATCTGCTGCTCGGCCTCGACGACATCACCTCGGGCCGGATCCGCTTCGACGGCACCGACGTGACCTCACTCGGCCGGCGCGAGCTGTTCGCGTTCCGACGGCGGGTGCAGCCGGTCTTCCAGAACCCGTACGCCTCGCTCGACCCCCGCTACACCGTGGAGAAGTCGATCGCCGAGCCGCTGCGGGTGCACCGGGTCGGCACCAAGGCGACCCGCGCGAAGGCCGTGACCGACCTGCTCGACCAGGTCTCCCTGCCCGCCTCGCTGGCTCAGCGGCTGCCGCACGAGCTGTCCGGCGGGCAGCGCCAGCGGGTCGCCATCGCCAGGGCGCTCGCGCTCTCGCCCGACCTCGTGGTACTCGACGAGGCCGTCTCGGCCCTGGACGTGCTCGTGCAGGCGCAGATCCTGGAGCTGCTCGCCGAGTTGCAGCGCGAGCTGGGGCTCAGTTACCTGTTCATCAGCCATGACCTGGCGGTGGTCCGGATGATCTCGCACACCGTCCACGTGATGCGGCAGGGGCGGATCGTGGAGAGCGGGACCGCGAACGACATCTTCGACAGTCCCACGGCCGACTACACCCGCGAGCTGCTGGCCGCCATCCCGGGCGCCTGAGACCGGCATCGTCCTTCCCGCCGACGGCACGCCGCCGGTCCACGACCCGCCCGTGGCCGAACGACTTCGGCCGCGTAGCCGCCGGGCGGAACCCCTGGCCTGGAATTTCCGAAAGAATCCCATGGTGGAGTCAGGAGCGAACGGCACCGGCGACGCGGGACCCGGCTACGGCATCGGAGCGGTCGCGCGGCGGCTCGGCGTGCCCGCGCCCACGTTGCGCACCTGGAACCAGCGCTACGGCCTCGGGCCGAGCCGCCGCAGCCCGGGCGGTCACCGGCGCTACGACGAGGCCGACCTGCTGCGGCTGGAGGAGATGAACCGGCTGATCAAGGCCGGCATCGCACCCGCCGACGCGGCCTCCCGGGCCCTGCGCCTCTCCCCGCCCGAGAAGACGCCGCCTCCCGAGACCGCCCCCGAGACCGCCCCCGAGACCGCCCGGGACACCACTCCGGAGACCGCCCCGGCCGCGCCGAGCGGGGTGCGGGTGCCGTCGATGGCGCGGCTGGCACGGGCGGCCGACGTGCTGGACGGCCCGACGGTGGCGGCCGGGGTGGCGGCGGCGCTCGACGTCCACGGGGTGCGGTGGACCTGGCAGGAGCTGGTGCTGCCGGTCTTCGAGCGGATCTGCCGCACACAGAAGCGCACCGGCTCGGGCATCGACGTGGAGCACCTGTTCTCCGACCGGGTCCTGGCCGAGCTGCACCTCCATGCCGACCGTCACCGCGTGCCCGTGACCGGCAGGTCGGTCCTGCTGGCCTGCGCCGAGGACGAGCAGCACAGCCTGCCGGTGCACGCGCTGGCCGCCGGGCTGGCCGAGCGGGGGGTCGACGCGCGGACTCTGGGCGCGCGGGTGCCCTGCTCGGCGCTGGCGGCCGCGATGCGCCGCCTCGGGCCGGCGGTGGTGTTCGTCTGGTCACAGCAGGAGACGACCGGCGATCCCGCCCCGCTCGCGGCGCTGCCCGCGCTGCGGCCTCCGGCGAGGCTCGTGGTGGGCGGCCGTGGCTGGTGGGAGCCGCTTCCGCGCGGTGTCGTACGGGTGCGCACCTTCGACGAGGCCGTCTCGACCGTCATGAAGGCGTTGGCCTGATCTGCCCGCGACCGCTTGCGGGGACTCGCTTGCCTCTGTTTGAATAAGTTTTGAGTAACTTATCTAAGGGGTCGAGTCATGGGGAAGGACCAGGTTTCCGAGATCTACCGCACTCATGCCCCGTCCGTGCGGACGTACCTGCGCAGGTTCGTGCCCTCCCAGGAGGTGGACGACATGCTGCAGGTGGTGTTCGCCGAAGCGTGGCGGTCGCGTGACCGCTACGACCCCGGCCGCAGCCCGCGCGCCTGGCTGCTGGGCATCGCGCACAAACGCGCGGTCGACCACCTGCGCCGCCGGAGGCCGCACACCGTCCCGCTGGACGACGCCGACGCCGCCGGCGACGACGGCCGAGCCGGCGCCACCGCGCTGGCCGAGCGGGACCGGCTCCACCGCGCGCTCGCCGAGCTGCCCACCGCCCAGCGGGAGGCGATCGTGCTGGCCTACTACGCCGGCCTGAGCCAGCGGGAGATCGCCGAACGGCTCAGCCTCCCGCTCGGCACGGTCAAGGCGCGGACCTCGCGTGGCCTGCACCGGCTGGCCACCCTCCTGACCTGACTCGAGGGGAAGCCCGTTGATCACCAGTTCTTTACGCGCCCCCGGACGCCCCGATACCGGCGACCGGGCACGGGTGTGAAACAGATGCAAAGCGTCCGCGACGTCAGCAGCGACAGGGGAGCCGCATCCATGACCACGGTGACTTCTCAGTCCGCCGGCATCCGCGAGTTGATCGGGTCCTGCGGCGCCCTGGCGACCGTCGAGGAACGCCTCGCCGAGTTGGCCGGCGAGTCCACGGCCGCGCCGGCGGTCGCCCGCGAGATGCCGGCCGCGGTGATCGTCCTCGCCGACCTCGCCGGCCTGGCCACGGAGAGGAGCATCTGATGCGCCGTCACGCACCGGTGGTGGTGGTCGGCGCCGGGCTGGGCGGCCTGGCCGCCGCCGTCCACCTCGCCGCGGCCGGCCGGGAGGTCACCGTGGTCGAGGCGGGCGGCGGGCCCGGCGGGTGCTGCGGCACCGCGAACGCGGGCCCGTACCGGTTCGACACCGGGCCGTCGGTCCTGACCATGCCGGGCGTGCTGGCCGGCACGTTCGCCGCCGCCGGCGAGGACATCGCCGACTGGCTTCCGCTACGCCGCCTCGACCCGGCCTACCGGCTGGCCTTCCACGACGGCTCCCACCTGGACATCGTGCCCGAGCGGGAGCGGATGGCCGAGCAGCTGCGGTGGCTCTGCGGTCCGGCCGAGGCCCGCCGTTACCTGGCCTACCGGCGGCGGCTCGGCGAGCTGTTCGAAGCGGAGTGGCCGACGTTCATCGACGCCGACATGACGCGGGCCCGCGCCCTGGCCCGCCCGCTGGCCCTGCTCCGGCTGGCCGCCCTCGGCGGCTTCCGCCGGCTCGACCGGCTCGCCGCCGCCCACCTCACCGACGAGCGGCTGATCAGGGCCCACACCTTCCAGGCCCTGTACGTGGGCCTGTCACCGCAGCGGGCACTCGGCATCTACGCGGTGATCGCGCACATGGACACCGTCGGCGGCGTCTACTTCCCCGAGCGGGGCGGCATGCACGCCATCCCGCGCGCCCTGGCCGCCCTGGCCGAGAAGAAGGGCGCCCGCCTGCGTTACCGAGCGCGCGCGAGCCGGGTGGAGACGGACGGCGACGGCGTCACCGGGGTGCGGCTCGACGGGGGCGAACACCTGCCGGCCGGCCACGTGGTGATCGCCTGCGACCTGCCCGCCGCCCGCGCGGCCCGGCTGCTGCCCGAGCGGGCCGTCGACTGGCGCTGGCGCCGCCCCCGCTTCTCGCCGTCCTGCCTGGTGCTCCACGCCGGGCTCGACCGCACACTGCCCGGCCAGGCACACCACACCGTGCACTTCGGGCGTACCTGGAGGGAGACCTTCAAGGCCCTGGAGAACGGACAGCCGCAGCCCGACCCGAGCCTGCTGGTCACCTATCCCGAGGACGCCGACGCGGCGCCCGCCGGGCACGCCACGCTCAGCGTGCTGGAACCCGCCCCCAACCTGCGGGGCGCCGACTGGCGACGGCTCCGCCCCGAGCTGGAGCACCGCCTGCTCGGCCGCCTGGCCGACCTCGGCTACGGCGACCTGTCGAACGCCCCCGGCCTCGTCCTGGACCCGCCCGCCTGGCAGCGCCTCGGCCACAGCGCGGGCACCCCGTTCGCGCTGGATCACCGCTTCACCCAGACCGCCTGGTTCCGCCCGTCCGGCGTGGCCAGGCGGGTTCCCGGGCTGCACTTCGCCGGCATGCACACCGCTCCGGGAGTGGGTGTCCCGCCGGTGCTGATCTCCGGCCGGCTGGCCGCCACGCGCATCCTGGAGGCCGCACGATGACGCTCACCGCCAGCTACGAACGCTGCCGCCGCCTGCACGCCCGCTACGGCCGCTCCTACTACCTGGCCACCCGCCTGCTGCCCGCGTGGAAGCGGCGGCACGTGCACGCCCTGTACGGCTTCGCCCGCCACGCCGACGAGATCGTCGACTCCTTCACCATGACCGCCGACCGGGCGGGCGCGCTCGACGCGCTGGCCGCCGGGGTCGCCGCCGGGCTGGCGGGAGAACGGGTGCGCGATCCGGTGCTGCCGGCGTTCCTGCACACCGTCCGCTCCTTCGCCATCGAACGCGGCGACATCGACGCCTTCCTGCGCGCGATGCGCGCCGACCTGTCGGTGACCGGCTACCAGAGCTACGACGACCTGCTCGGCTACATGGAAGGCTCGGCGGCCGTCATCGGCACCATGATGCTGCCCATCCTGGAGCCAGTGCACGGCGCCGAGTCCCTGGCCCGCGAGCCCGCCCGGCAACTCGGCCTGGCCTTCCAGCTCACGAACTTCCTCCGCGACGTGTCCGAGGACCTCGCCAGAGGGCGCGTCTACCTGCCGCGCGATGACCTGGCCACGTTCGGGGTGGAGGAGGCGCACCTGCGCCTGCCGCGCACCGGGCCCGCCGTGCGCGAGCTGCTCGCCTTCGAGGCGGAGCGCGCGCGCGAGCACTACCGCGCCGCCGCCGGGGGCATCGAGCTGCTCGTGCCGTCCTCGCGGCCGTGCGTGCGGGCGGCGCTGGAGCTGTACGGCGGCATCCTCACCGAGATCGAGCGCAGCGGGTACGAGGTGCTGGCCAGGCGGGCACGGGTGCCACGCCGCCGCCGCGCCGCCACGTTCGTCCGCCACCTGCTCGCCTCCACCGCCACCGGCCGGGCCGAACGCCTCCTGCGGCTGGAGCCGTCATGACGGGCACCGTCGTGGTGGACGCGATGGGCGGCGACCACGGCCCGGCCGAGACCGTGGCCGGCGCCGTGCGGGCGTGGCGCGAACACGGCGTGCCCGTGCTCCTCGTCGGCCGCGAGCCCCTGCTGCGCCTCCACCTCGACCGGCTCGGCGCCACCGCCGGTGACGGTGGCGGTGGCGGTGGCGGGATCGGTGTGGTGCACGCGCCGGACGCCGTGCCCATGGCCGAGCCCGGCGCGCGTGCCGCCGCCGGCACCACCTCCAGCCTGGTGATGGGCTGCGACCTGGTACGGCAGGGCGTGGGAGACGCCTTCGTGTCGGCCGGGTCCACCGGAGCGGTCGTCGCCTGCGCCGTACGCGCGATCGGGCGGGCCGAGGGCATCCTGCGGCCCGCGCTGGCCGTGGCGCTGCCGTCCCTGGCAGGCGGGGCCGGCGTGCTGGTCGACGCCGGGGCGACCGCCGACCCCACGCCCGAGATGATCGGCCAGTTCGCGCTGCTCGGCGCGGCCTACGCGCGGGTCGTGCTGGGCGTCGCCGACCCGGTGGCGGGGCTGCTGTCCATCGGCTCCGAACCCGGCAAGGGCAACCGGCTGGCCCGCCGTGCCGCCGAGATCCTGCCCGGCCTGCCGGTGCGCTTCCACGGCAACATCGAGGGCCACGACGTGCTCGCCGGCGCCGTGGACGTGATCGCCACCGACGGCTTCACCGGCAACGTCGTGCTGAAGAACGTCGAAGGCACCGTGCGCACCGCGCTCGCCATGGTGGCGGCGGCCGGGATCGCCTCGCCCGCCCGGCTGGCCGAGGTGGCCGCGCGCTACGACCCCCGCACCCACGGCGGAGCCGCCCTGCTCGGCCTCAAGGGCACCGTGGTCGTGGCCCACGGCTCCGCCACGGCCACCACCATCGCCCGTGCCTGCGTGGTGGCCCACGACCTGGCCCGCGCCGACGTCGCGACCCGGATCACGTCCCAGGTCGCGGCGCCACTCGCGACCCAGCCGGTGCCGTGACGCCGTCACCCGCCCGCGTGCTGGCCCAAGGGGTCGACACCGTTCCAGGTGCCCTGGGCGGCGTAGGGGGTGAAGCGGGCGAACAGCTCTTCGCCGTACCAGTCGTGGGCTCGTACCCGCGTGATGACGGTTCGGTGGTCGGCGGTGCGGTAGGCGAAGTCGCGGACGGCACGCGCGTCGCGCCACAAGGAGAAGGTGGCCTGGCGGGCCAGTGGCCACTCGCCGATGCCGACCGAGGCCAGCAGCCCGTCCTGCTCCCGCAGCGTCCGGTCCACCGCCGGGACCGAACGGTAGAACGCCGCCAGGCTGCGGGCCCGAATCGACGCCCTGGTCAACACGGCGACGGGACCGGCGTGCCGGACTGGAGGGACGGCGGCGGTGAGCGGGGCTGTGAACGGGGCTGTGAACGGGGCGGTGCCGCCCCAGGTGCCGCGCGCGGACAACGGGCGCAACCGCACCTGCCAGCACTCCCGGGCCTCGTCCCGCCAGCGGGCCGCGATCGGCGAGCGCCGCAGGAAGTCGTCCAGGTCCGGCTCGCCGCGCCAGACCGCGAACAGGGCCCAACGGCGCAGGTCGGCTCCCAGCGACATGCTCGGCCCCCGGCCGGTGCCCAGCAGCCGCCAGAACCGCAACCCGCCGGTGCCCCGCAGCAGCGGCCGGTCGAAGGCCATGTGGCGCATCGCGCCGACGGTGTCGTAACGGATGAGGTGGAACGAGGCGATGGTCGCTGTGCTGGTGTCGCTCATCGGCGGCTACCTGGCCGGCTCGATGCCGGTCGCCCTGCTGGTCGCGCGTGCCCACGGGTTCGACCCGCGCGACGTCGGCGACCGCAACCCCGGCTTCTGGAACATGAAGGAGCAGCTCGGCTGGCGGGCCGCGGTGCCGGTGTTCGCCGGTGACACGTTGAAGGGCACGGCGGCGGGCCTGCTCGGCCTGTTCGCCGGGGGCGCGCACCTCGGCGGGTGGGCCGTGGTGGTCGGGCCGAGCGTGCTGCCGGTGTACGTGGCCGTGGCGGCGGCCATGGCCGGCCACGCCTGGCCGGTGTTCGCCGGGTTCCGGGGTGGTCGCTCGATCCTCGCCTTCGCCGGGGGCATCGCGGTCATCTGCCTGCCCGCCTTCCTGCTCGCCGTCCTGGCACTGGTGCTCGTCTCGCTGCTGACCCGGTCGTTCGCCGTCGGCGCCAGGGTGGCCGTGTTCGGTGTGCCGGTGCTGCAACTGCTGTTCACACCCGCCGTGCAGGTGGCGGCGACGGGCGCGCTGCTCTGTCTCATCGGCCTGCGCTTCGGCCAGGCCGCCCTGAGCTCGCAGCGCTCCTGACCGCCGGCGGGTAGGAGCGGCCGCGCCAGGTGCGGACGGGGCGCAGGGTGGCCTGCGTCAGGCGGAGCGCCGCGGCGGGGTCGAGCAGCGGTGAGAGCCACAGCCCGGCGCCGGGCCGGCTGTAGCTGCCTCGCAACGCCCCGGCCAGCAGCCACCGTACGGCCAGCAGCGCCAGGTCGAGCCGGGACGGGCGGCCGATCGCCAGCCGCAGCACGGGCAGCGCGGCGGTCAGCCAGACGACCGCCAGGTCGGCCGCCTGCCAGCCGGGCCCGGCCACGTCACGCAGCGGCAGCGACCGGCCCCACTCGCGCCACAGCTCGGCCGTCGAGTCGTGCATGTCGACCTCCAGCAGGGTGCCCGCGTCGAGGAACGCGACCGTCCAGCCCTCACCGGCCAGGTGGCGTGCCAACGCGACGTCGTCGGTCATCCGGTCGCGCACCCGGGCGAACCCGTCGGCCGCGACCATCCGATCACGGCGGAAGGCCATGCACTGGCCGTTGGCCACCACGCGGTGCGGCGCGGGCGGCCGGGCCGGGCCGACCGGTCCGAACCGGTAGACCAGCGTCGCCAGCATCGACGCGTGCAACGCCTGCTCCAGGCCGCCGTCGCAGCTGAACCGAGGTCCCATGCTGACCAGGTCGCGGCCGTCGAGCGCGGCGGCCACCGCGCCGAACAGCCCCGGGTCCGGCCGGGTGTCGGCGTCCAGGGTGATGACGACGTCCCCCCGGGCCGCGGCCACACCCTGACGCAACGCCCACTGCTTGCCGACCCACCCTGCGGGCAGCGGTGCGCCGGTGACGACCTTGGCCCCCAGCGACGCCGCCAGATCCGCCGTGCCGTCGGTCGAGCCGTCGTCGACGACGACGACCTCACCGACGGCGGGGTCGGCGACCGCGGCCCGCAGGCACGCCCCGATCCGTCCTTCCTCGTTCCGCGCCGGAACGACCACGGAGATCGCCCTGCCCGCCAGGGGCGGGAGGCGGTCGTCATCGGGCGGTGCCGGTGCGCTCAGTGGTGGGAGGCGGTCGCGGCCGCGGGCGAGCCGGGCGGCGACGACGACGGCCGCGACGGCCTGGGCGACGGCGAGCGGACGCGTCCTCATCAGTCCTCGCCTTCCGGGGAGCCCGGAAGGTTCTCGCCCTTCGGCGAGGCCGCCGGCGGGAAGTCCTCGGCGACGAGGCCGGCCACGATGCGGGCGCTCATGGTCACCAGAGGGAGCCCGCCGCCGGGGTGAGCGGAGCCGCCCACGAGGTAGAGGCCGCGCCGGGGGCCGCGGTTGCCGGGGCGCAGGAACGGCGAGAGCGCCCCGTGGGAGGCGCCGCCGTAGATGGCTCCGCCCCAGGCACCGTAGCGGTCGCGCAGGTCGGCGGGGGTGAAGGTGTCCACGAAGCGCAGCCGCCCGGCCAGGTCGTGGCCGCGCTCGGCGAGGCGCTCCAGCACGAGGTCGCGGTACGACTCCACGGACACCGGCCAGCGGCCCGGGTCGCGGGCGGGCACGTTGACGAGCAGGACCCAGTTCTCCGCGCCGGCCGGAGCCTGGGACGGGTCGTCGACGGCCGAGCAGCCGATGTAGACGGTCGGGTCGCGCGGCGGGTGGCGGCGTTCGAAGATGTCGGCGAACTCCCGCGCGTAGTCGGCGGAGAACACGATCGAGTGGTGCGCCAGGCCGGGCGTGCGGCCTTCGACGCCGGCCAGCAGCAGCAACGCCGAGGAGGACGAGCCCAGCCGGGCGATCCGGCGCAGCCGCCGCCGGTGCGGCAGCAGGTCGCCGTACAGTTGCGCGGCGTCGGTGTTGGCCACCACGATGTCGGCCGGCACGTGCTCGCCGCCCGCCAGCCGTACCCCTGTCACCCGGTCGCCGTCGGCGGTGATCGCGGCCACCGGAGCCGACAGGCGCACCTGAATTCCCGCCTTGTCCAGCAGCGCCGCCAGGTCGTCGGCCAGCCGGGGCAGGCCGCCGGGCACGTACCAGCCGCCCTGGCCGTGCTCCAGCGCGGGGATGCAGCCGAGCGCGGCGGGCGCCCGGTGCGGGTCGGAGCCGGCGTAGGTGGCGTAGCGGTCGACGTACTGGACGAGGCGCGGGTCGCGGAAGTGGCGGCGGGCCAGACCGTGCAGGGTGCGTCCGGGCGCGACCGCGAGGAGGTCGGCCAGGCGCGCCTGCTTCGGGGGGCGGGCGAGGGGGCCGGCGAAGAAGGTGCGACCGGCGGCGGCCAGGGCGCGGGCGCCCCACGCGTGGAAGGCCTGCCAGGCGGCGCCCTCTCCGGGGGCGAGGCGTTCGACCTCGGCGGCCATCAGGCCGGGGTCGCGCCGCGCGGTCAGCCGCGACCCGTCGGCGAACCGGTAGCGGCACAGCTCGGCCGGCTCGACCAGCTCGCGCCCCAGCCCCAGCTCGCGGAAGAGGCCGGGCATGGTGAGCAGCGACGGGCCGAGGGAGAAGGTGAAGCCGTCGCGGTGGTGCTCGGCGAGCTTGCCCCCGAGCCGGGGCTGCCGTTCGTACAGCCGGACCTCGTGGCCCTGCCCGGCCAGCAGGAGCGCCGACACCATGCCGCCGAAGCCGCCGCCGACCACGGTCACCGAAGCCACAGCCGCCTCCAGCCCACTACGGCGAACGTGCCCATCGCCACCCCTCCCACGGCCGCGACGAGCGGGTCGGGCGGGTCGAACACCGCCGCGAAGCCGAGCGTCTCCATCGCCGCCATCGTCGTGTACAGGGCGACCAGCCCGGTCCCGGCCGGCCGGTCGTGTCCGGCGATCCGCCGGATGACGACCATGACCAGCAGCGACACCAGCAGCCAGCCGGCCAGGTTGGTCAGCGGCACGCCCCGGTACGGGCCGGGGTCGGCCCATACCCACAGCCCAAGCCTGATCATCTGCGGGTCGAGGAACAGGTCCCACGCGGTCAGCGCCAGGGCGCCCACCACCACGCCGCCCCGCCCGCCGACCGCGCCGCCGATCCCGTACGCGGCCAGCCCCATGCCGCCCCACGCGAGCGCCACCACCAGCGGCACCCCGCCTGCCTGCGGCCACAGCGCGTCGGTGTAGTGGTAGGCGCCGAACGGGAACCCCGTGTGGACGCCGACCAGCTCGGCCGCGTAGCCGACCGCCACCGCCGCGCCGAAGGCGGCCACGGCCCGCGTCCGGCCGAGCGCAGCCGCCGCGAAGCTCACGGCGCTCGCCGCCAGGAGCGCCACGACGACCTCGGTGAACAGCGGCGGATCGTCGCTCAGTCCCGACATCACCTGGGCGGCGACCATGGCGCACAGGAACGCCGAGCCCAGCGCCGGTCCGAGCACCGACCCGGTGACGGGTGCAGTGCGGGTAGTGTGCATGTCCTGATCTTTCGGATCGGGGCGGCGCTCGGTTGCGCCCTAACACCGGTCGCTTCCATGCTCTCCGGGCGTTGTGCGAGGCTTCCGGCCGAACCGCCGACATGGGGGAATCTTTCCGCTCCGGCCCGTCACGCCCCATAGGCGGCGGGTGATCGGCACGGCGTGATGCTGGGCGACCACACCTCACGAGCTCTGGAGCTCCCGTTCACGGAGAAGGTCAGGTGGCAGTCCACCGCCTGACCTTCCATCTCCGACCGCATGCCCTGTCCTTCGTCAGGGCCTCCCCGTCCGGTTGCATCCGGTCATGCGAAGACGTAACACTCCACCTCGGCGCGGCGGTACGGCAGCCCCTCGTCGACCGAGTGGCGCACGCACTTCTCCTCGGCCAAGCTCAGTGAGAGCTCGCCGCACACGGTCACGCCCGAATAGGTGCGGCAGTCGAGCGTCGGGTCGGCCTTCCCGACGCGGTATCCCTCTTTGACCGCCGACCGGCACTCGGCCTGCCCCTTCGAGGTGTCGACATACCGGCACTGGTCCGTCAGGATCTGGTATTGGTCCTCGCTCACCTCTCGTGGTTCATGACCATCCCAGGTGAAGCCCGCGAGCATCCCCAGGATGGCCAGCATCCCGACCCCAGAGACAACGATTCCCTTCATGCTTCCCCCCTGCATGCGAGCTACCGCCAGGCGCGACCGTCAAACCTGTCAACCCCACACCTCCCGTGCCGTCTCGGCGATCAGCGACAGCCTGGCGAACTGCTGGTCGGAGGTGAGGGTGTTGCCCTCGACCGCGGAGGAGAAGCCGCACTGCGGCGACAGGCAGAGCGGTGAGCTGCGCGGAACCTTTACCGGATCTTTCGGAAGCCGCCTCCGGCACCGCCCGGCCGGCGGCCCGCGGCGGGGCGACGGCCCCTTCTCGTCCCGGGACGCGGACGGCATCGGCCCCCCGGGCATGCCCATGGCGCCGCCGTTACCCCACCGGGTCCGGAGCTATCTCCGAACTCGGTGAAAACCTGGTCAGAAGGGAACTCCTGCCCTCGTCTCGGCGGGCCCTCGGGCAGGCATAGCGCCTGGTGGACCGGGTAATCCCGGCTTACGGCAAGGGCGAGGGTGATGGCTGCCGAGGCAGCCGCCTCACCACGGCACGAACGCCCGGCGATCGCGACACCCGCCACCACGGCGGAAGGAGTTTTCCCGGTGACCATCTACGAGCCACTGGCGGGCGAGCCGCCGACCTCACCGCCGGCCCCGCCCAAGGCCCGCAAGGGCAAGGTGATCGCCGCCTGGCTGTCGACCACCGACCACAAGGTCATCGGATACCTCTACCTGATCACCTCGTTCGTGTTCTTCCTCCTCGGCGGCATCATGGCGATGATGATCAGGGCCGAGCTGCTAGAGCCGGGGATGCAACTGGTCAGCCAGCAGCAGTACAACCAGCTGTTCACCATGCACGGCGCGGTCATGCTGCTGCTGTTCGCCACCCCGCTGTTCGCCGGGTTCGCCAACGTGCTGATGCCGCTGCAGATCGGCGCCCCCGACGTGGCCTTCCCCCGGCTGAACGCGGTCAGCTACTGGCTGTTCCTGTTCGGCGGAATGATCGCGATGGCCGGCTTCTTCGCCAACGGCGGCGCCGCCGACTTCGGCTGGACCGCGTACGCGCCGCTGGCGCACATGGCCTACAGCCCGTCGGTCGGCGGCGACCTGTGGATCATGGGCCTGGTGCTGGCCGGCCTCGGCACGATCCTCGGCTCGGTCAACTTCATCACCACGATCCTCGGGATGCGCGCGCCCGGCATGACGATGTTCCGGATGGCGCTGTTCACCTGGAACACCCTGCTGACCGGCATGCTCGTGCTGCTGGCGTTCCCGGTGCTGGCCGCCGCGCTGCTGGTGCTGGAGGCCGACCGCAAGCTGGGCACCCACGTCTACGACGGCGCCAACGGCGGGCCGATGATCTGGCAGCACCTGTTCTGGTTCTTCGGCCACCCCGAGGTCTACATCATCGCGCTGCCGTTCTTCGGCATCATCTCCGAGATCATCCCGGTGTTCTCCCGCAAGCCGCTCTTCGGCTACGTCGGCCTCGTCGGCGCCACCATCGCCATCGCGGGCCTGTCGATGACGGTCTGGGCCCACCACATGTTCGGCACCGGGCAGGTGCTGCTGCCGTTCTTCTCGTTCATGACGTTCCTCATCGCGGTGCCGACGGGTGTGAAGTTCTTCAACTGGGTCGGCACCATGTGGCGGGGTTATCTGACCTTCGAATCGCCGATGCTGTTCTCCATCGGCTTCCTGGTGACGTTCCTGCTCGGCGGGCTCACCGGCGTGATCCTCGCCTCGCCACCGCTCGACTTCCACATCACCGACACCTACTTCGTCGTCGCCCACTTCCACTACGTGGTGTTCGGCACGGTGGTGTTCGCGATGTTCGCCGGGTTCTACTTCTGGTGGCCCAAGATGACCGGCAAGATGCTCAACGACCGGCTGGGCAAGGTGCACTTCTGGATGCTGTTCATCGGCTTCCACACCACGTTCCTGATCCAGCACTGGCTCGGCATGCTCGGCATGCCCCGCCGCTACGCCGACTACGGCGCGATCGACGGGTTCACCACGCTGAACCAGATCTCGTCCCTGGGCGCGTTCCTGCTCGGCCTGTCCACGCTGGTGTTCCTGTTCAACGTCTGGCACACCACGCGCTACGCGCCCAAGGTGACCGTGGACGACCCGTGGGGGTTCGCCAACTCGCTGGAGTGGGCCACCTCCTGCCCGCCGCCCCGGCACAACTTCACCTCGATGCCGCCCATCCGCTCCGAACGGCCCGCCTTCGACCAGCGCCATCCGCATGGCGACCCGAGCACCCAGCTCACCGTCCCTCCCGGCAAGAGGTACCGGCCGTGAAGCCCCGGCCGCTGCCCGTGGCCGGACAGCCCGCCCCGCCGGATCACCGGAAGGGGCCCGAGCCGTGAGCCTGTCGCATCGGGAGCGCCGGATCCTGGCCGAGATCGAGCTGGGCCTGCGCGAGTGCGACCAGGCCTTCGCCCGTCGCATCGACGCGCTCAACGCGGCCGCGCCCCGGGAGAACCCCCAGCGGTTCTCCTCCCATGTGAGCGGGGTGGAGCTGGTCTGCGTCCTCCTCGCCGCGCTCCTGCTGGCCGTGCTGCCGGTGATCGTGGTGCTGCACGCCGGTCGTTCCTGCCCCGCGCCGGCACGTACGGGCAGCGCCACCAGCAGCGGATCCCCGTACGTGCCCCCGTACCCGTCACCAGAGACGCCCCGGGGGTCACGGACCGGTCACCCCTGCCGATGATCCACGCCACCCGGGACCGCCCAGGTCAGAGCAGGCCACCGAGCAGGTGGCCGGCGAAGGCGGCCAGCACGCCGAGCACCAGGCTGGCGACGGCGTTCAGCCCGGCCTCCATGGTCGCGCCCTCCTCCAGCAGGCGCACGGTCTCGAAGCCGAAGGTGCTGAACGTCGTCAGGGCGCCGCAGACGCCGGTGCCGACCAGCAGGACGACCTGGTCGGGCAGGCCCGCCCCGGCACTCGCCCCGAGCAGCAGGCCGAGGACGAGGGAGCCGAGGACGTTGACGGTGAGGGTCCCCCAGGGGAAGACCCCCCGGCGGTGCCGCTGGACGTAGCGGTCGAGGAGGTAGCGGGCCGGCGCCCCGATGGCGCCGCCGGCGAACACGAGCAGGACCGTCACCGGGCACCCCTGGGCGGCCGGCCGACGTACCGGTAGACCTCCACCCGGTCCATGATCACGAGCCCTTCGGCGACCAGTTCGTCGAGCTGGGCCACGAACTCGTTGATCCGCTCCTCGTTGTCGACGATGACGATCGCGACCGGGAGGTCCTCGCTGAGCGACAGGATGCGGCTGGTGTGGATGAGCGAGGAGGCGCCGAAGCCCTCCATCCCCCGGAAGACGCTGGCGCCGGCCAGCCCCTGGTCGTGGGCCCGGCGGACGATCTCGGTGTAGAGGGGGCGCTGCCTGTAGCGGTCGTCCTCTCCGATCAGGATGGTCAGCCGCATCGCGCTGCCGTGCAATCTCATCGTCTGCTCCCTTCACCGCGCCGCCGGTGCGGCAGTCCGGCCACGGCCCGGGCCAGGGCCGTCCCGCACCAGACGGCGAACAGCCCGGCCAGCAGGCTGTCCAGCGCGTACAGGTCGGCCGGGGTCCAGACGCCGTCCCCGGCCAGGTGGACGATCTCGGCGGTGAAGGCCGAGAAGGTGGTGTAGCCGCCCAGGAACCCGATGCCGAGGAAGGGGCGGACGTAGCGGGTGGGCGGCCAGACCTGTAGGACGAAGACCATGAGCAGGCCGAGCAGGAAGCAACCCGTCACGTTGATGAGGAACGTCCCCCACGGGAAGCCGCCGGCGGACACCGGGATCGCCTCGGTCACCAGGTAGCGGGCCACGCTGCCCAGGCCGCCGCCCAGTGCGATCATCGCGAGCACCTTGGCGGCGCGCCGGTCAGGGGAGCGCGCGCGTAGCCGGAACGCGTCTTGGTCGGGTCGGGCGCGGAAGCCACCGAGCCGGTCGTGAGCCGGACGCGAGATCACCTTCCACCCCCTTGGACATGCGTCGCTGACCTGAGTCAGGAGCCATCAGCCACGTGAGCGGTTTGGGCGGCCCGGCCGCCCCGGTGGGGTCCATCACCGGCGAGTCCTCCAAGCATACGTACCGTGCTCATCAGGCGAGTCCGGGGCATGCGGTTTTACCTGTTCCGTGCTGCTGGAGGGTGCGGCGATTCCCGTGACGCGCGGGCTGGACGGTGATCTCGCCGGGATCGCCCGGGGATCACTCGGGGATCACTCGGGGCTCACAGGGCCAGGCGGAGCATGTGCAGCAGCCGGCGCATCTGGGACGGCACGTTCTGCACGCGGGTCTGGCTCTCCTGAACGAAGGCGGACAGCTCCCGGACACCTGACACGTCGATGAAGGCGATCCGACCGGCGTCGACGACAAGGTAGTGATCGATCTGCCTGGCCTGGACCAGCGTGCGGCGCAGCGCGTTGCTGTTGGTGGCGTCGACCTCACCGACCAGCCGGACCACCGACGGGCCCGCCATCACGGCGCAGGTGATGCGCAGGATGCCGTCGACGTACAGCAGTTGCTCGGCCGAGGCACTCTCGGCGGGAACCGCTCCCCGTGCCTGGACAGCGTCGTCGCTGTCCATCGACAACATGGCGCGCACCCGCCTAAACACCCGTCTCATCGCTGCCCGCAGACAGGCTGATCGGATGCGGCACACACGTGCCACACAGGGTTTCGATCATGACAGTCCCGTTGTTCATGCTCACGGTCGGCGCCCTTCGACAGGGAGACGGCGTTCTTCTCGACGTTAACCTCGGAAGAAGATTACAGGAAGAAGTTTTCAGTATAAAGTCTTCTGGTATAGGGCCTCAGGTCCTGCGTTCGACGACCCGTTCCCACCCTGAGGGCGAGATGATGGAGACGCCGTCCGCCTGGACGTTCCTCACCAACCACGCTCGTGTGCTGCTGGTGATCGCCCGCGACCCGCAGGCCCGCCTGCGGGACATCGCCGCCACCATCGGCATCACCGAACGGGCCGCTCAGGGCATCGTCACCGACCTGGAAGACGCCGGCTACCTTCAGCGCACCCGGATAGGACGGCGCAACAACTACAGCATCGACCCTCGCCGGCATTTCCGCCATCCCACCGAGGCCGATGTTCCGGTGCAGGCGCTGCTCGACATGTTCACCCATCGAGATCTCCGGGACGAGTAGTCACCTGCCCGGCGATTCGGCGGTGAGCCGTCCGGGCTCCCCGTTCGCCCGCGCGGGTCCGACCTGCACGTACGATCGACGAATGATCGAAGATACCGAGACCGTGCCCGGATGGCTCGCTCCGGAGGAGCTCGAGTCGGTGCGGGGGCGGATGCCGATCCTGTATGTGGACGCCGTGCCGGTGCGGGTCGACGCCACCGGGATCGTGACCCATGTCGGCCTGCTGCTGCGGATCTCCTCCGACGGTTCGGTCAGCCGGGCCCTCGTCTCCGGCCGGGTGCTGCACCGGGAACGCGTGCGTGACGCGCTCCTCCGCCATCTGGAGAAGGATCTCGGGCCCGTGGCGCTGCCGCACGTCCCGGCGTCGCCGCAGCCGTTCACCATCGCCGAATACTTCCCGTCGCGCGATGTCACGCCCTACCACGATCCTCGCCAGCATGCCGTGTCCCTGGCGTACATCGTCCCGGTGGCCGGTGACTGCCGTCCCCGCCAGGATGCGCTCGACCTGGTCTGGTTCACCCCCGAGGAGGCGTGCTCCCCGATGGTTCAGGAGGAGATGACCGGAGGGCAGGGAGTGCTGCTGAAGCAGGCTCTGGCCCACGTCGGCCGCCTGTCCTGAAGGCCGCTGGCGTCGCCCGGCGGCTCGCCGGATCCACGACCGCTTCCACGGGCCGGCCCGGCACGGCCGCTCGCGCGCGGATTGCGCAGCAGCCGGCGGTAGAGGCGTTCCTGCTCGGCAGTCAGCCCCAGACGTCGTCATGATTCCCCACCGCAACACTTCTCCGTACAAGATATAGTGTATCTCGTACGGAGTTAGAAGGGGCATCATGGGATCAGAGCAGAAGCTGCCCACGGTCATCGCACAGATGTGGGGGCGGAAACCCGTGTCGCGCCGCGGCCCCAGCCCCGGCCTGACGCTCGGCCGGATCACCGACGTGGCGATCGAGATCGCGGATGCGGAAGGCCTGGCCGGAGTGCGGATGAGCAGCGTGGCCGCCCGGCTGGGCGTGTCAACGATGTCGCTGTACGGCTACGTCACGAGCAAGGACGACCTGCTCACCGCGATGGTGGACGCGGCAGCTCCGGATCCGCCGGAGCCGGGCACGCTCACCTGGCGGGAGTACCTGGCCCTCTGGGCCCGCGCCAACCGCGACTTCCTGTCCGGCCACCCGTGGCTGCTGGAAGTGTCGCCCCTCACCCCGCCCACCGGGCCGCGCACCCTGCGCTGGCTGGACCGGGCGCTGACCGTGCTGGCCGGCGCCGGGCTGGCAGCGGCGGAGGCAATCAACATCACCTCCACCCTGTCCGCCTACGCCGTCAGCGCCGCCACCCTCCAGTCCGCCATGAGCGGAACTGTCGACGAGGCAGGGCCGGAAGGGCTGGCCGGTTACACCGCACTGCTCACCCAGCTCGTCGACGCCAGCAGCTACCCGGGGCTGGCGGCGGCGCTCGAGTCCGGGGCGTTCGGCGCCGCGCCGGACTGGGTCGAGGAGGCCGACTTCACCTTCGGCCTCACCCTGCTCCTCGACGGCATCGAGGCACTCATCGCCCGACGAAAGGAAACCGAACCATGATCGAGGTCAAGCGCGCCGGCGACCTGGGCGAGAGCCACCGTAGAGCGATCACCAGGATCTTCGTCGACGGGTTCGGGCCCGACCTGTCCTTCTTCTCCAAGGACCCGGACAAGCTCACCGACGCCCTTGCGCACATGCTGGTGCTCGACGTGTTCTACGTCGGCCTGGTCGACGGGGAGCCGGCGGGAATCGTCGCGTGCACCGACGGGCGGCAGCAGGCGGTCCGGCACGACGCGCGAGAGCTGCGCAGGCACCTCGGCGTCTTCAAGGGGACGATCGCTCACATCTCGTTCAGCCGCATGTTCGAGCAGCCCCTGCCGTATGCCAGGGAGAGGATGGCCTCACTGGAGTTCGTCGCGACCGGGTTGAAGTTCCGTGGGCAGGGGGTGGCTTCGGCCATCATCAAGCACCTCCTCGACCTGCCGCAGTACGACGAGTACGTGCTGGACACCATCGCCGACATCAACACCCCGGCCCTGCGCCTGTACGAGAAGCTCGGCTTCACCGAATTCAAGCGGACCAGGGTGCGCCACACGAAGATCACCGGGATCGGCGCCTACGTCGGCATGCGCCTGGTTCAGAGAAGACCGAGCTCCCGCACGATCTGAAGGCCGCGGGCAGCCGCCAGGAACGCCACTGACCTGGCGTTCCCGATGGGCATGTTTACCTCTCAACTACAGGGCAGCTGGACGGCATGGCTACATTGCTGTGGATTCTGGCCGTTGTACTGGTCATCGCCGGCGTCTACGTGCTGATCGCACGCCGCGACATCCTGTGGGGCATCGTCCTCATCGTTCTCGGGCTGCTCGTCGGCCCAGGAGGAGTGAGCATCTTCCACGTCTGACGCTCTGCCCCGACCGCACCCGGGCCGGGGCACGAGTAGCCGAGACCGCGCCTGGATGAGCCGTTCCAGGCGCGGTCAGGCGCGTGCAAGGTCAGGTGCGCCCACGCCGGATGTTGACGCGTCCACCCTTCCCCGCGGCTGGCGGAGGATCGTCGCGTGTCCCCTCATAGGAGTAGATGGTCCGCAGGGCGATCTTGTTCTCGGTGAAACCCGGCGTGCCCTTCGCCACCACGAACCCCTTGGCCGCCGGCGATGTCCAGTCTGGCGAACCCGGGAATCAGGTGATGGGGGAACTTCGCGGTGGTCCACGCCTCGTCGGCGGCTGATCCCGTGCCCTCAGACGGCCCGGCCAATCGGCCCTGGCTCTTTCCCGGGAGAAGAAGAAAATCTGTAGCACTCGATGTAGACATGCACAGTCGCCGCCGGTAGAGTTCCTATCGAAGCAACGAGAGAAAGTCCCTAGCGAGCGGCCAGACGGGCCGCCGAAGTCTTGCCAGTGAAGTGGAAAGCGAGAACTAATCCGGTTGAGTCGCCAGTTTGGAGGAATCAGCTATGAATGGACCAAATCGACGCCTTCTGGCGTGCAGCGAACTACCTGTCGGTGGGACAGATCTACCTGCTCGACAACCCGCTGCCCGGTGCATGTGCACCGGGCCCCCCGTTCGCGTTCCGGAAGGTTTGATGGATCAAGCTCGATCGGAGTCACCGGGCAACTTCCCCGACGACAAATTCGAAGACGAGGACTACCCGGCCTACAGCATGGGCCGGGCCGCGGAGATCCTCGGTGTCACACAGGCTTTCCTGCGCAGCCTGGACACGGCCGAACTGATCTCACCGCAGCGTTCCAGCGGCGGCCACCGTCGCTACTCCCGCCGACAGCTCCGGGTCGCCGCTCGCGTCCGTGAGCTGATCGACCAGGGCACCGCGCTGGAGGCGGCCTGCCGCATCATCGTCCTGGAGGACCAACTCGCCGATGCCCGGCGCGCCAACGCCGAGCTCCGCGAGTCGCACGAGCCCGAGCAGGGCGATCCGGACCGATAACCGGGGGCGGACTCCTGACGGAGCGGACTCCCGAGACTCGGACTCTGACGGTCGGGGTGTGAGCCTCAGGTTCTGACGGTCAGGGTTCGAGGGGGTCAGGGTTCGAGGGGGTCGGGGTGTGACGGTCGGGGCGTGAGGGCCGGAGCCCTGTGAAACGAACGAGCCGGAGCCCGGACCCTTTCAGGTCCGGACCCCGGCTCGAGGCGCTGCGTCGCGTCAGGCGGGAACGATGTTCTCGGCCTGCGGGCCCTTCTGGCCCTGCGTGACGTCGAAGCTCACCTTCTGGCCCTCGTGGAGCTCGCGAAAGCCCTGAGCGGCGATGTTGGAGTAGTGAGCGAAGACGTCGGCGCCGCCGCCGTCCTGCTCGATGAAGCCGAAGCCCTTTTCAGCGTTGAACCACTTAACGGTGCCAGTCGCCATGTCATTCTCCTTCGATAGGCGCAGAGCTGGTATCCGCACTTCACGGATCCCACGTCGCCGCCATGACCCATCCGGAAATGACCGGCAAAACAAAATGCGCCTGGGTTACATTCGCCAGGCGCACACAAAGTTCATGGGTACCAAAACTGCAACTACACCGAGTCTAGCACGCACCTCGCCGTGCGCGGGGCAAAGGATCGATGACCGCGCCGTGCCCTTCTCAGAAGTGCCGTTTCGGGTCCGAACCAGGCGATCCGCTTCGCCTCCCCTGCCCGTGGGCAGCCGCGAGGCGTACGGCTGGGACAGCGAGCAGGACCGGCCCTCGATGGGCCGGCCCTGCCGGGTGGCGCGGTCGGAGCATGGCGGTCAGAGGACGGCGCAGCCGATGCGGACGGGGACACGGGCGGAGTAGCGGCCCGACATCGTGTCGAAAGCGTAGGCGTACGCGTTGGCCGGCTTGCCCTTGGCCGAGCAGTCGAACTTGCCGGTCTTGTAGCCGAAGCTGCCGCCCGGGTAGCCGGCGTTGGACTTGGCGGTCACGCTGCCGTGCCAGTAGACGGCGTCGTTGTGGTTCCAGCGGATGACGAGCTGGACCTTGCCGAAGTTGTAGTGGCTGCCGTTCAGCTTGAGCCGGGCGATGTCATCGACGGACGTCCTGGTGGCGGTGCCGTCGCCGTTGTCCTTCGGCGGGACCGTGTACTTGGTGATCCACAGCTTGGCCAGGACCTTGCGCCCGGAGCTCGCCCGGTTGTCGGCGGCGGCCAGGTCGCGCTCCTTGCCGGTGACGCACACGTCGTCGCCGTTGTAGGCGTCGCGCCAGACGTACGGGACGACGCAGGTGTGCGGGCCGTACGCGCCGTTGGTCCAGCGGCCGGCCTTGGCGGCATTGTCGGCGGCGACCTGGTCGCGGGTCTTCGGCAGGACGCAGACGAGGTCGGAGGACCGGGCGACCCGCCAGACGTAGCCCTGGCGGCAGGTCTCGGGACCGGGGTCGGCGGCCGCGGCGGTGGCCGCGGCGGTGGTGACCGTGGCGGCGGAGGCGGAGGTGGCGGGGACGACGGTGGCGAGGCCGGCGATCGCGAAGACGGCCAGACCGAGCGAGGTGCGCTTCATGGGAGGTCTCCTGTCGTGCTGTGTTCCCGGTCCGGCGGTGCCTCCGGGGCTCACACCAGTTATGCGCCCCACCGCCTGCGAGTGCCTTGCCCGCCACCGACGAAGACCGCCGATAGCGGGATGAAAGGTGGCCGGCACGCCTTCGCCGCCAGGTAGGAGAACCACTGGGAGACCAGCCAGGAGCACGTACGGGAGCCACCGGGCTGAGGCACGTGTGAGAACGCCCCGCGACGGTCGTCCGTCGCGGGGCGTCGCCGTTCGAGCGGACCGGCACGACGGATTCTCCCCACGTTCTCCATGTTCTCCATGGCTTCTCTCGACGACTTCTCTCGACGACGCATATCGCGGACCCCTCTGGGCACTGCTGTCGGGGCACTTGGGCGATTTGTACACCGACACCACGTAGACGGGGTCAGTTATGGACCGGCTCAACCACGAGACCGGGAAGTCGACGGAGATCGCGATCATCGGGATCGCGTGCCGATACCCGGGAGCTCACGGACCAGACCAGTTCTGGCGGCTGCTGATGGACCGAGTGGACGTCCTCGGCGACGTGCCACGCGAACCCCACCCCGACGGCGGGGCGGGGCACGGAGGCCGGCTCGACGCGATCGACCGGTTCGACGCGGCCTTCTTCGACATGGCGCCCAGGGAGGCGCGGCAGGCGGATCCCCAGCTCCGGCTCTTCCTGGAGACCACCTGGGAGGCGATCGAGGACGCCGGGCTCTGCCCGGACCGGCTCGCCGGGAGCAGGACCGGCGTGTTCGTGGGGCAGGTGACCTCCAACTACTGGGAGCTGCTCTGCCGGAACGCCGCCCCCGACATCTACAGCCTGGTCGGCAGCGAATTCCGGGCGTCACTACCCGGACGCGTCTCCTTCCACCTCGACCTGCGCGGCCCGAGCGTGTCCGTGGACACCGCCTGCTCGGCGTCTCTGACCGCCGTCCACCTGGCCTGCCAGAGCATGCGGCTCGGCGAGTCGACGACGGCCCTGGTCGGCGGCGTCAACCTGGCCTTACTCCCTCAGGAAGGGGCGGCCTTCGCGGACGCGGGCATGCTGGCGCCCGACGGCCGGTGCAAGTTCGGTGACGCCGCCGCCGACGGGTTCGTCCGTTCGGACGGGGTCGGCGTCGTCGTCCTCAAGCCGTTGCCCGACGCGCTCGCCGACGGGGACCGGGTGTACGCGGTCATCCACGGGAGCGCGGTCAACAACGACGGGCGGAGCAACGGACAGCTGATGACGCCGAGCGTGGCCGGCCAGGAGCACCTGCTGCGGCAGGCGCTGGACGCCGCCGGAGTGGACGCCGCCGACGTCGACTACGTCGAGGCACACGGAACGGGCACCAGGATGGGCGACCTGGTGGAGCTGACCGCCCTCGGCAACATCCTCGGCGTGGGGCGACCGCCCGGGAAGCCGTGCCTGGTGGGCTCGGTGAAGTCCAACATCGGGCACGCCGAGGCCGCCGCGGGCATCGCGGGGCTGATCAAGGCGGCGCTGTGCGTCGATCACCGGGCCGTCCCGCCGACCCTGCACGTCCACGAGCCGAACCCGGTCGTCACCCGGGACGGCTCGACTCTGGAGCTTCCCACCGAGCCGTGGCCGCTGTCCGGTCCCGAGCCGGTGATCGCCGGGGTGAGCTCGTTCGGCATCTCGGGCACGAACGCGCATGTCGTGCTCGGCGAGCACGACGACCGAAGCCCGGCCCGGCCCGGTGGGCGGGCTCACCCGCCCGCGGCCCGAACCGATGAGCGGACTCACCCGTCCGCGGCCCGGACCGGTGGGCGGGCCCAGCTGCCGGTGGGCGGCGCGCACCTGCTCACGCTGTCGGCCCGCTCGCCGGAGGCGCTGCGGGAAGCGGCCGGGAAGGCCGCCCGCTACCTGGCGCCCGGCGGCGCCGGACGCGAACCGAGCCTGCGCGATATCTGCTACACGGCGGCCTTGCGCCGCAGCCACCACGAGAACCGCCTGGTCGCCGCCGGACCCACCCACGACGCCCTGGCGGCGGCGTTACGCGAGTACGGACACGCGGGCGCGGCCGATGACGTGGTCGCGGGCGACGACCTGCCGGGCGCCTCGCCCCGGATCGCGTTCGTCTTTCCCGGGCAGGGCTCCCAGTGGACGGGGATGGCCCGCGACCTGCTGTCGTCGTCCGAGGTGTTCCGCGAGGCGCTGCGACGGTGCTCGGAGACGGTCGAGGCGGAGGCGGGCTGGTCGGTCCTCGCCAGGCTGGAGGCCGGGGCGCCCCTGTCGGACCGCGCCGACGAGATCCAGCCCACCCTGTGGGCCGTGTCGGTGGCGCTGGCCGCGCTGTGGCGCTCCCTCGGCGTCGAACCCGACCTGGTCATCGGGCACAGCATGGGCGAGGTGGCGGCGGCCTGTGTCGCGGGCGGCCTCGGGCTGCCCGACGCCGCCGCGATCATCTGCCGCCGCAGCGGGCTGGCCCAGCGGATCAGCGGCCGGGGGGCCATGGTGTCGGCGGGGATCGCCGGGGAGGCGACCCGGGAAGCGCTCGCCGGATACGAGGACCGGGTCGCCGTGGCCGCCCTCAACAGCCCGGACTCGACGGTCCTGTCCGGCGATCCGGAGGCGCTCGGCGAGATCACGCGGGACTTCGACCGGCAGGGGATCTTCCACCGTACGGTCCAGGTGGCCTTCGCCTCGCACAGCCCGCAGGTGGACGACCTCAAGCAGGACCTCCTGCTGGAGCTACGCGACCTCCGGCCGGTCCCGGCGGGCATCCCGATCTGGTCGACGGTGCTGGACGGCTTCATCGACGGCACGCACCTCGACGCCGGCTACTGGGTGCGCAACCTCCGCGAGCCCGTACGGTTCGCGTCCGCCGTGCGCCGGGTGGCCGCGGCGGCGCCGACGGTGTTCGTGGAGCTCAGCCCGCATCCCATCCTCGGCGGGGCGATCCGGGACTGCCTGCGCCACCACGGGCTCCCCGGCTCCGCGGTGGCCTCGCTGCGCCGGGACCGGCCCGCGTGGCCCGCTCTGCGGGAGTCGCTGGCCACGATCCACGTCGCGGGCGGGCCGGTGGACTGGCGCCGCCTCTACCCGGAGGGCCGGCCAGTGCGCCTGCCGTCCTACCCGTGGCAACGTGAGAGCCACTGGTTCACCCCCACCTCGCCCCCGTCCACGTCGGAACGCGAGAGCACCCCGGTCCCACCCGGACCTTCGCCGCATCCCAACCCGGGCCCCACTTCGGACCCCCATCCGGCCCCCGGACCGGATCCCGGACCGGGACCGGGGCCCCATGCGGATCCGAGGCCCGGTCCGGATGCGCGCCCCGGTATGGGTTCGGGAACCCGGGAGGGTGACGGGGTCGTGGGACGGGTGGTGGAGCGGATCGCCCAGGAGCTGTCGATGCCGGCCGCCCGGCTGAACCTGCGCAGGCCGCTGCGCTCACTGGGCCTCGACTCGCTGATGGCGTCGCGGCTGGCCCGGAACCTGCGGGCCGACCCCGGGGTCGAGGTGTCGCCGCGGACACTGCTGGGCGAGCAGCCGGTCGGCGAGTTGCTCGAACAGGTCAGAACCTCTTCCAGCGGGCGGCGCGGCGGAAGGATAGTGGTTCACTTCGGGCACGAATAATGCTGGCCGTTCGCCAGGACTAGAGCACGCAGACGAGGCCCTGGCCAGGAGGCATCCGCAGACCTCGGACACGGGCACCCACGACGGATCTCAACCTTCGATGCCACTGGGGCGGATCCGCCGTAGCGCAGCCGCATCAGCGACAGGGGACACCCGAGCAGTTCGCTCGTATGCAGCGGGCGGGCGAACGGGCAACCACGCTCGCCCGGCAACGCTCTTCGTCATGACCGGGTGAGGGATTGGGTCTCCACTGCGCCGGTGACCGCGAGGTGGCGGCGGCGGCTCGGCATCATCATGGTCGGGTGGGAGATGCTCCAGGCCGCGCTAGCGCAGATCATCTCCTTGATGCGGGCGGCGGTCCGGCCCGTGAAGACGGTGGACGTGACCTGATCGTCGGGGGTCACGCGCTGGATGATTCCATCGCGGCGTCCGAGGCTGATGCACTGCAAGGAGTAGCCGATCCTGGTCTCGGGCACCTTGCGACCGGTCAAGCGCGCGGCGATGACGTCGGCTGCCAGCCACGCCATCGGGTTTGCCGAGGCGCAGGACATCCGCAGCGGCTTACCACCCGCTCCTTCGGCGAGCGCCGCGTCGCCGACGGCGTACACATCGGGGTGCGAGACCGATCGCATGCTGGCGTCGACGACGATCCGGCCTGTGTCGGACACTTCAAGGGTGGTGGCGGCCGCGATCGGGTGCACGGTGAAACCCGCGGTCCACACGGTCACCTGGGCCCGGATCTTTCTGCCTGCACCGGTGACCACGCTGTTCGCTTCGACGCGCGTGATGTCGGCATGGTCGTGGACCGTGATGCCGAGCCGGTCCAAGGCGTCGCGCAAGTGGCGCTGGGCCTTGTCGCTGAGCCAGCCGCCGACGCGGCCGCGGGCGGCGATCGCGACCTTAAGGTCCGGGTGGGCTTCGGCGATCTCGGTGGCTGCCTCGATGCCGGTCAGGCCGCCGCCCACGATCAGCACGGTCTCACCCGGCTTCACCTCGCTCAGGCGCGCCCGCAGTCGGAGAGCGGCCTGCTTGCCGGCCACGTTGTAGGCGTGCTCTGCGACACCAGGGACGCCGTGATCGGCGATGGCGCTGCCCAGGGCGTACACGAGGGTGTCATAGGCGAGGGTCTCACCGCCGAGATCGACGGTCTTGCCTTCCACATCGACAGCGGTGACCCGCGCGGTCCGGACCTGTACGCCAGTGCCCGCGTAGAGGTCGCGCAGTGGGCGAGGCCGCAGATCTTGCCCGCTCGCGAGCTGGTGCATGCGCACCCGTTCGACGAACTCTGGATCGCCGTTGACCAGGGTGATCTCGATGTCGTCGCGGTGCAGCCGCTTGGCGAGGCGACCGGCGGTGTTGGCTCCGGCGTACCCGGCTCCCAGGACGACGATGCGGTGCTTCATGGCTCGCTCCTATCTGGTTGCTTTCACCTCCTGAACCGGACAGGCGCGCGATCCCTGACAGCGAACGAGTATGACCTGGGTCACCAATTCACCACTAGCGGGCGTTGGGGTCCAGCGGCCGCCCACTGGCGCGCGATGCGCTGAAGTTTGTCCGGGTTGACCTGGATGTGGATCGACGCCAGACCGTCGGGGGTCGCATCGAGGCAGAACACGCCGATGACCTGCTCGTCGACCTCGGCCAGCACGGCAGGACCGCCGTTGACGACGACGGCGTAGAAGGCGGGACTGCCACCGACGAGGGCTCGCTTGGCAACGCTCGGCTGGAACAAAGCACGCAGGTACTTCGCGATGCCCATCGCTCCGATGATCGGGGTCCTGCGGGCATGAACCTTGCCGCCGCCGTCGGCCATGCTGACCGCGTCGTCGGCGAGCAGCCGGATCAGTGGCTCGGTGTCGCCGCTGAGGGCCGCGGCGAGAAACTCCTCGACGATCTTCCGCGCGGCGACCACATCGATCTCCGTGCGGGATCGTTCGACAGCCAGATGCTGCCTGGCACGCCGGTAGATCTGCTGGCAGTTCGACTCGGTGATGTCCAGAATCTCCGCGATCTCGCGGTGCGCGTATCCGAACGCCTCGCGCAGCACATACACCACGCGCTCATTGGGGGACAGTCGCTCCATCAAGGTGAGCATCGCCATGGAGACCGACTCACGCTGCTCGAGGGTGTCGGCGGGACCGAGTATCCGATCTCCGTCCAGCACCGGCTCAGGGAGCCACAGCCCCACGTAGGTCTCCCGCCTGGCCCGCGCTGAGGTGAGCTGGTTGAGGCAGAGATTGGTGAGCACCTTCGTCAGCCACGCTTCGGGCGTCTCGATCCGTTCCCGGTCCGCCGCATGCCAGCGCAGGTACGTATTCTGCACTGCGTCCTCCGCATCACCGGCCGATCCCAGCAGCCGGTAGGCGATCGCCTCCAAGCGGCCCCTAGAGCTTTCGAACAGATCGGCCTCGTGCGTGCGGAGCAACATTGCCCCATGATCGGTCATGCGCGCAGGCCGCGTCCACATCGTGTCCACCGTGATCCGGTGGCGGCGGGCGATCTCGGCGTTGGACAGGCGGCGGGCGGCGTCCAGCACGATCCGCGCGCGATGCCCAACTCTTGCCCCAGCGCAGCAAGTTGGTCAGCAGCCGTCCGGCGCTTGGCGTCGTCACGGCGCTTGTACTCCTGGAGATCCTCATAGGTGATACGCCGATGCTTACCGATCAATCGGAAGGGAATCTCGCCTGTCTCCAGAAGTTTGATCAGATAAGGACGCGAGACGTGCAGCATGTCCGCTGCTTGCTGCGTCGTTAGTTCGGCATGGGACGGTATGACGGTTCGACTGCTCGGGATAACGCATGAGGCAGTCCTTGATCCGCCGTACGGCGCGACCAGCTAGCTCGGCGTCGATGATCTCGGGTTGAACACGCTTGGCCTGCACGTCTGCCATCGCGACACCCCCAATCGCGGTATCCGCAATATGCGCAGCAAACGCAAGCAGCAGTCTCCAGGCTCCCGCGCCGGTGCCTCCTATGCCGCAGTAGCCATTCGGCACAGGATTGCTGATGGTAGACTCCAGTCTACTATTTGATTCAAGTACGGCTGGTGAGCACGTCCTGATGCATGCCAAGCACCCCGCCGGCCGGCGGGAGCGAAACCGTGACGCCATGCGGGCCCGGGTCTACGAGGCCGCCGTGTCACTGTTCGGCGAGAAGGGTTTCACCGCGACCTCGTTCGACGACATCGCCGAGCGGGCCGACGTCGCCCGCGCGACCGTGTTCAACCACTTCCGGCGCAAGGACGAGTTCCTGCTGGCATGGGGCGACGAGCGCCGTCGCCGCCTGAGCGCGCTGCTCATCCAGGAGAGCACCCGCGAGGTCGGCGTGGTCAACCAGCTGACACGCTGCATGCGCGCGCTCAGCGACGTCACGACACAGGAGCGGGCCCTTACGAGCGAGCTGCTGCTGGCCTGGGTGCGCACCGGCGCGCCCGTCCTGGAGGAGCCCTACAGCGCCTACGTCTTCGCCCAGATCGTCACCGACGGCAAGGCGCGCGGCGAGGTGCGCCCGGACGTCGATCCGGTGATGGCGGGCCAACTGATCAGGGACATGTATCTGGGCACCCTCTACCGCTGGGTGGGCGCCAGCGCCGAGCCGCCGTTCTCGCTGGCGGAGGCGATGACGGGAGCACTGCGGCTGATCTTCGACGGGATCCTGACCCGGCCACGGGCGACTTCCGAGTCTTGACGCGTACTTCAATCCGCTTTTAGACTCAAGTCTACGAATTGTCTGAGACCGGGATAATGCCATGAGCCTCAGCAAGCCGATCAGCCAGGCGGCGGGCGAGCCGGCCGCCGATGTCCGGCAGGACGAACGCCGCCGGCTGTCCTGCGATCTGCACGACACGGTCGGCCCGGCACTCGCGGGCATCCGGTTGCGTCTCGACACCGCGGCGACGATGGTCGCCCACGCGCCGGAGGCCCACCGCCTGATCACCCAGGCGGCCGAGGAGGCGGCCCGCACGGCGCAGGAGCTACGACGGATCATCGACGGTCTGGGCCCGGCCGATCTGCACTGGGGCCTGCCCGGCGCGCTGCGCCGGCTGGCCGCCCGCCTCGACGAGGGCGCCCACATGACGATCGTGCTCGACGTGCCCGAGGTCTCGCCGCGGCTGTCCGCCGAGGTGGAGGTCGCCACCTACCGGATCGCCTCCGAGAGCCTGACCAATGTCGTACGGCACGCGGACGCGGGTCAGGTGACGCTGCGGCTCGCCCTCGACGACGACCACATCGTCCTGGAGGTGACCGACGACGGGGTCGGCCCCCTGGACGTCCGCCACGCACGAGGGCTCGGCCTGTCATCGATGACCAGGCGCGCCCAGGAGGTCGGGGGCCGTTGCGACGTGCTGCCCCGAAGAGACGGGCGGTCCGGCACCCTGGTGCGCGCCGTGCTTCCCGGGCAGGCCGCATGACCATCGGGGTTTTTCTGGTGGACGACCACCCGACGTTCCGCGACGGGCTGCGCGTGGCGCTGGACTCGGCCGAGACGACGCGGGTCGTCGGAGAGGCCGGCACCGGCGAGGCGGCGGTCCGCATCCTGCCGACGCTGCGGCCCCGGGCGGACGTCGTCCTCATGGACGTCAGGCTCGCCGGCTGCTCGGGAATCGAGGCCACGCGGCTCATCACCGGCGGCGCGAATGCTCCGCACGTGCTCGTGATATCGGCGGCCGACGACGATGACGAGGTGGTGCTCGGGGCGCTGCGCGCGGGCGCGAAGGGTTTCCTCGACAAGGCGACCTCCCGCGACGACCTGCTGCGCGGCATCCACCTGGTGGCCAAGGGCGGCGCGGTCTTCAGCCCGCACGTCGCCACCCGGCTCACCACGTACTTCTCCGCGATCCGGCATGTGCCGGGCCGGGTGGCGTTCCCCGAACTCACCGACCGCGAGACGGAGATTCTCGACCTGCTCGCGCGTGGTTACGACAACCGCGACATCTCTCGCCAACTGGTGCTGGCCGAGAAGACCATTCGCAACCACATCACGCACATTTTCATGAAGTTAGATGTCACCGACCGCACGACAGCGGCGTTACGCGCCAGGAACGCCGGCCTGGGGCTCGATCCGGCCTAATACGGCCGTGTCCTGCAGTGACCCGCGTCCCGTGACCAAGGGTAGGCAGCGGGTCCGAGAGTGGGGTTCGGAATCAGGGACCGGGCCGGGACCTGGCTCCCACGAATCCGGGACAACAGGACGCCTACGTTGAGAAACGTCCAACGACAGGCGACACAAGGGCTTCGGATATGACGATTTATCTGGACTCAGCGGATCGAGACGACGTCCACGCAGCCGTACGTCTCGCCTTCGTACACGGAGTCACCACCAATCCCACGCTCATGCGCGCGGTGACCAAGGACCCGCTGGAGCACGCGAAGCAGCTGCTCTCCGACACGGAGCTCGCGGAGTTCTACTACCAGCCCTGCGGCGCGTACTCCAGCCTGGTGGAAGAGGCCGAGATGGCCTGGTCGCTCGCCCCTGACCGTGTCGTCCTCAAGATCCCGGCGACCACCGGCGGCCTCACGATGGCCAAGAGCCTGATCGGCCGCGGCATCCCCGTCGCGCTGACCGCCGCGCAGACGCCCAACGCGATGATCGCCGCCGAGGCGGCCGGCTGCGTCGCGGTCATCCCCTACGTCGACCGCGCCCTGCGCGACCACGGAACCGACAGTCACCTGGTCTCGGCCCTGGCCCGGGTCAGGAAGGGCGGCACCCGGATCGTCGCGGCCTCGGTGAAGAACGCCGGCCAGTTCACCCAGGCGTACCTCGACGGAGCCGACGCGGTGACCGCGCCGCTGGCCGTCCTGGAGCAGGTGCTGGAGCATCCGGCCGCGCTGGAGGCCGAGCGGGCGTTCGCCGAGGAGTACCGCGTGGAGCAGCCGATCGAGAGGGGCTGACATGTACGAGGCAGTGCTGTTCGACATGGACGGGGTCGTCGTCGACACCGAGCACTCGGTGACCGAGTTCTGGCAGCGGCTGGCCCGTTCCGAGGGCTTCTCGATCGCTCCCGACGACCTGGAACGGCATGTCTACGGGCATCGCGCGGACCACACGCTCCGCGAGTTGTTCCCCAGCGTCTCGCCCGACCGGTACGGCGAGGTCTACCGGCGGCTGCGCGAGAACCAGGAGAGCCTGCGCTACACCGCCATCCCGGGCGTGCTGAGGCTGCTGGCCGAGCTGAGCGACGCGCGCGTCCCCGTCGCCCTGGTCACGGGCGCACAGGACTGGAAGGCGGCGGAGGTGCTCGGTCAGCTGGACCTGGCCGAGACCTTCGACGTGCTGATCTGCGCGGACGACGTGGCGCTGGGCAAGCCGCATCCGGCCTGCTACCTGCTGGCCGCCGATCGCCTGTCCGCCGCGATCGGTGACTGCCTGGTGTTCGAGGACGCGATCAGCGGCGTGACCTCCGCGGTCACGGCCGGCGCCGCCTGCGTGGCGCTCGCCCCGCCGCACCGGGCGGCCCAGGTGATCGAGGCGGGCGCGTCGACCGTCGAACGGGACTTCGAGCGGATCTCCTTCGACCCGTACGAGCACCTGCTGCGGGTCGGCGGCCAGACGGGGTTCGGCTTCGCGGCGGCCCGCGAGAGCCGCTACCTCCGGGCCAACTGACAAACCGGTCGACGGACCGCCTGGCGGGCCGGCTGACGGCCGGCCGACTGACACACCCACCGAACGACCGGCCGGCTGACCGGCCTGATCCGGAAGGGGTCACTCATGGACGAGCTGTTCATGCCACCGGTGGACCGCTGGGAGCCGGAGGCCGCCCGGTTATCGGGCAGGGACGCGGTGCTGCACCGCTCCCACCTCGTCGGGGCCGACCCGGCGCTGACCAAGGAGGGCGGCGGCAACTTCTCGGCGAAGGGCATCGCCTCGGACCACCGCCACCGCATCACCAGGGTGCTCTGGATGAGCGCGTGGGGCTGTGACGGGGCCGCGACCACACCGGCGGACTTTCCCGCGCTACGCCTGGACGACCTGCTCGAACTACGCGATTCGGGCCCGCTGAGCGAGAACAGGATGATCGACTACCTGGTCGACTGCGGGCTGCGCGGCGAGCAGCGCCGTCCGGGCATCGAGACCCTGACCCACGCCTTCATCCCGTACCCCCACGTCGACCACTGCCATCCCGACGCGGTCATCGCGCTCACGTCGTTCCCCGGCGGGCGGGAGGCGGCCGACGCGGAGTTCGGCGACGAGGCGATCTGGTTCGACTACCGGCAGTTCGACGTGGGCGTGGCCCGCGAGCTGGCCGGTCGGATCGCCGCCAAACCCCGCTGCCGGTTCGTGCTGCTGGCCAACCACGGGCTCTTCACCTGGGCGGACACCAGCGAGGAGTGCTACCGCAACTCGCTGGAGGCCGTCGAACGGGCCACGCGGGCGGTGCGGAAGGCGATCCGGCGTCCGGCTGACCTGGGCGGCCCGGTGGTGACCCCGCCGGCTCCCGAGGCCGCGACGGACCTGCTCGCCGAGCTGCTCCCGGCGATGCGCGGCGCGCTGTCGGCCGGGACTCCCGGGCTCGTCCTGCACGTCGACCGGAGCGACGAGGCGGTGCGGTTCGCCTCCTCGGCGCGCGGCCCGCGGTGCAGCCAGGACGGGCCGAGTTGCCCCGACCACCTGGTCACGGTCGGCTATCGCCCGCTCGTCCTGGACCGGACACCGGCGAACGCCGCCATGGCCCTGACCGGCACACCGGCGGACACCAGCACGGTCCTGGACCGCGCACTGACGGACACCGGTGCGGTCCTCGACGGCATCGAACGCCACCGGCGCTGGTACAACGGCTACTACGAGCGGCACGTGCCGCTCACCGCGCGCGCTCAGGGCAGGCGCGGCGACGCGCCCCGGGCGATCGTGCTGCCCGGCCTCGGGGTGGTGACGGCCGGGCCGGACGCGGCCAAGGCCAGGCTGTGCGCCGATCACCTCGCCCAGACGATGACCGTCATCCGGGCGGCCGACGCGGCGGGCGGCTACCAGTCGCTGACCGAAGCGCAGGGCGCCGCCGACGAATACTGGCCGCTCATGCGGCGCAAGCCCCAGTTACGGCCGCCGGACGGGCCGCTGGCCGGGAAGGTCTTCCTGGTCGCCGCCTCCGACGAGCCCTGTGCGGCGGCGGTGGTCGACCGGCTGGCCGCGTCCGGCGCGCACGTCGCCCTGGCCGCCGAGTCGCCCCGGCAACAGGCCGGGATGGCGACCTCGGCCGCCGAGATCAGCGCGCGGCACGGCGAGCGGCGGGCCGTCGCGCTCGCCTCACCGGCCTCCGATCCGGCCGCCGTCGTCCGGGACGCCGTGCTGGCCTACGGCGGATTCGACGTCTTCATCGACCTGACCGGCTCCGGCGACCTGGCATCCGCGGCGCTCGCCGTCTTCGGCCGCCAGCGCCGCCGCGGCTCGGTTCTGCTGGCCCGCGACGGGCGGACCGCCGGTGAGCTGGAGCTGGAGATCGGCCGCCTGGAGGCGGACGCGGAGGGCCGGTTCGGCCTGACGGTCAACGCCGTCGCGACCGCCGACCCGGTGGCCGTGGCCGAGGCCGCCCTCTTCCTCGCCGGTCCGGTCTTCGGCCCGGTGAGCGACACCTGGGACGGCACGGTGCTGTGCCCGAGACGCGCTCACGACACCGTTCACGGCACGGGGCACGAAACCGCCCACGACACCGCGCACGACACGGTTCACGAAATCGCCCACGAGACAGCTCATGACATCGCTCAGGACGTTCACGACGACACGATCCACGACAACACGAGGGGATCCGAATGACGATCGAGAAGCTGACCACGCTGGACGGCCTGGTGCCGCCGGATCAGCACCTGCTGGCGTCGTGCTTCGACGCGCACCACACGATCGGCGGCGGACTGTTCGCGATCAACGGCTCGGTCGAGGAGATCGACCGGGTGTCGAGCACCGGCCTGTTCGCGGCGGACGGCCTGCTGTTCCGTTGCCTGTGGAGCGCCGAGGGCAGCCCGGCCGAGCTGGTCGCGTACGACGAGACCGGCGTGCGCCGCTACCACCGGCTGGACGACGTCTCCACGCCGCACGACATCCTGGTCGTCGACGGCCAGGTGCTGGTGGTGGCGACGACCCAGAACGAGGTGCAGTGCGTCTCACCCGACGGCGAGATCGCGTGGCGCTGGCGCGCGCCTGGCGAGGTCGACAGCTGGCACCTGAACAGCCTGGCCCTGGCCGGTGACCGGGTCGTGGTGTGCGGGTTCGGCCCGTTCCTCCGCCGGCGCGGCTGGGACGAGAGCGGGAAGCCCACCACCGGCCAGGTGGTGCACCTGGACACCGGCGAGCCGGTGCTCAAGGGCCTGCGCGCCCCGCACAACCCCTGGTACGGCGACGGCGTGTGGCTGGTCTGCGACTCGGCCGAGGGCGACCTCGTGGAGATCTCCGACGCCACCCGCAAGGAGACCAGGCGGCTGAGCCTGCCCGGCTGGCCGCGCGGCCTGGTGGTGACCGACGACTACCTGTTCGTCGGGGTCAGCCCGCACCGGCACGTGACCGACTCGGTGGAGACGGCGGCCGTGGCCGTGGTGGACCGCGCCGACTGGAGCGTGATCGGGCTGGTGGACCTGCCCGCGCGCGAGGTGTACGCGCTCGCGCTGGCCTCGTCTCCGCTCGCCGAGGGCGCCCGGCAGGGCTTCGACGCGAACCACACGCGGGTGCACGAGCAGGGCCAGCGGCAGCTGTTCGACCGGCTCGGCAGGCAGCCGAAGCGGCTCTGGGCGGTCGGTGACCCGCTGGCCGTCGAGGACTGCCGGGCGGTCATCACCGTGGCCGACCCGGTGGACGAGCAGGTCGAGGCCGACAGCCTGATCACGGTGGACTGCCGGATCCGCAACACCGGAGCCGGAGTGCTGACTCCCGCGCCGCCGTTCCCGGTCCGGGTGCTGCACCGCTGGTACGACGCGGACGGCCAGGTGGTCTCGACGCAGCCGATCACGGTGCCGCTGCCCCGCTCGCTGCCGCCGGAGGCGATCGCCCGAGTCCTCATCCGGGCGCGCACCCCTTCGGAGCTGGGCGACTACCGGCTGCGGATCACCCTGGTGCAGGACGGCGGCGTGCCGTTCGACGAGCTGGACGAGCGGTGCGCGGCCGACGTCGGCATCAGCGTGGTGGCCGAGAACGCCGCCTACGGAGCGCTCGGCGCCTTCGGGCTCTACCCGGCGGAGGTACGGGCCGCGCGCACGGCGGGGGGCACGGTCCACGACCTGGTCCGGACCCTGCTGACCCGCCCGACCGGCGGCGTCAACGGCCTGACCGTGGGGCTGATCGAGGACGCCGGGCGGCCCGCGTTCGTCAAGGCGCTGGCCACGGCGCTGAAGGCGTCGGCCGCCTCGCTCGAGCACGTCGTCGACGACGCCATCACCGAGGCCGGCGAGGTGCTGCTCACCGGAGCCGAGGCGGTCGGGCTCACGCTGCGCCGTTCCGGGGTGAACGTGGCGTTCGCCTACGCGGGCACGTCCGAGCTGGTCATGTGCGACACGATGGCCCGGCTGGGCCTGCTCGTGAACGGACGCGGCGACCGGGAGTCCCTCTTCCAGGCCGGGGGCGCGAGCCGGCTGCGGCCCGGCAACGGCGCCGCCGTCCTGCACGGCGCGCGCGGCCTGACCAACGCGCTCGGCGCGCTGGCCGACCTGCGCCGCAACGAGATCGGCACCGTCGCCGTGGTCGGACTGCCGTCCACCGGCTCCCAGCCCTTCCTGCCGCCGCACGGCGAGCCGGACCTCATCCCGGTCTCGGGCGCCTTCGCCAAGTCGTGGCACGAGCTGCACGCGGTGCCCAAGGAGCCGGGTGAGCGCCGCGTGGCGGTGGACGCCCTGGTCGAGGCGGTCGAGGCGGCGATAGGTGACGCGAAGCGGGCACCGTACGGACCGGCGCTCGTCGCCGTGCCGCAGGACGTGGCGGAGGCCGCCTGGGTGCCGCTCGACGCGCTGCCGAGGAGCGGCGGCTCGGGCGGCGAAGCCGCCGGGGACGACGCGGCGCTCCGCGCGGCCACGGAGTCAGTGGCCTCGGCCCGCCGGCCGGTGGTCTTCGTCGACGACTACGCGCTGCTGCACGACGGCGCAGTGCCCGCTCTCGCGGCGTTCTGCGAGCGGACCGGCGCCCCGGTGCTCCAGGTGAAGTACCGCCGCGGCCCCATGCTGTTCGAGCGGATCAGCGGGAGCGAGATCCCGGGCTTCCTGGGCTGGTACGACCCGGCCGACCCCGAGCACCGGGCGGTGCTGGACGCCGCCGACCTGCTGATCACCGTGGAGGACCGCAACATGTATCCCCGCGTCGTCGGGGAGCTGCCCGGGTGCCGGAAGATCGCGCTCACGTCCAAGCCCGAGGCGGTCGAGAAGAACGGCTACCTGCGGCCGGACGACGCGCTCGTGCACGCGGACGTGGTGGAGTCGCTGCGCGGCCTCACCGGCGCCGTGCCCGGCCGCGACGGCTCGGCCCCCTGGTACGCCAGGCTCGCGACCGGTGAGCGGGCGGCCGGCCCGGCGGAGTCGGAGATCCCGGAGGAGGCCGCGGCGCTCCGTACCGGGATCGCCCGGACCATCGGCGAGGTGGCCGCGCGGCTGCCCCGGCAGGTGGTGCTCGTGGACGACAGCCAGATGTTCGGCGGCATGCTCGCGGAGGAGTACGACGAGTTCCCGCCCGGCCTGCGGGTGGCCGGGGGCCACGGCGGCTTCGTCGGCAGCGGCATCACGCTGGCCACCGGTCTCGCCCTGGGCGAGCCCTCGGCCAAGGTGATCTGCTGCCTGGGCGACCAGGGGTTCACCAACAGCATGCAGGGCCTGGTCGGCGCCGTTCAGGAGGCCGCCCCGGTCACCTTCCTGGTGTGCAACAACGGCGGCGCCGTGTCGCTGCGCAAGCAGTCGACCCCGTCGGGCTGGCTGGACAGCGGGCACAACCGCTATCTGGACAACGCCGAGGGGATGCGTTACGTCGAGATCGCCACCGCGCTCGGAGTCCGCAGCCTGCGCGTGGACCTGAGCGGCTGGCTGGACCGCGAGCACGCCGCGATGCGGCTGGAGACGTTCGCCCGGGCGCTGGACGCCATGGTCGACCATCCCGGTCCCACCCTGATCGAGCTGGTCCTGCCGCCGGACCCGGAGTTCTGGACCGGGGTCTGGATCAACCAGGGCTTCGAGCAGGCCGGCAAGCAGCAGGAACCCGGCAAGCAGGGGCCGGTCGAGCAAGAGCCCGCCAACCAAGGGCCCACCAACCAAGGGCCCGTCGAGCAGGAGCCGGTCGAGCAGGGGCCGGTCGAGCAGGGGCCGGTCGAGCGAGAGCCCGCCAAGCAAGGGCCCACCAACCAAGGGCCCATCGAGGTAGGAGGCCGAGATGCGTGAGGTTCAGTTCCGCCAGATCCCCCTGGCGCCGTACCGGCAGGTGCTCGGTGACGAGCGGGTCGCGCGGCTGCGCGACGACGCCGGACGCGTCGGAGGGATGCTGAACGGCCGCAGGATCTGGAACGTCAACTCGACCGCCGCGGGAGGCGGGGTGGCCGAGCTGCTGCACGTGCTCGGCCCGCTGTCCCGCGCCGTCGGCCTGGACGTGCGGTGGCTGGTGATCGACGGCGATCCCGAGTTCTACGCCATCGCCAAGCGGCTGGTGTCGCGGCTCTACGGGATCGCGGGCGACGGCGGGCCACTGGGCCCGGCGGAGCTGCGGCACTACCAGCGGGCGATCGACGCCAACGCGGGCTGGCTGGCCGAGCTGGTCGGCCCGGGCGACGTGGTGATCGTGCACGACGCCCAGCCCGCCGGCCTCATCGAGAAGGCGCGGAAGCGCGGGGCGACCGTGGTGTGGCGCTGCCACATCGGCAGCGACCGGCAGAACGAGCACACCCGCGACGGCGGGGCGTTCGTGAGCCGGTTCGTCCAGGCGGCGGACGCCACCGTGTTCTCCACCCCCGGCCACGTCCCCGACTGGGCGCCCAGGCCGCAGATCATCGCGCCGTCGATCGACCCGTGCGGGCCGAAGAACATGGCGCTCAGCGGCGAGGACGCCGTCTCGATCCTCGGCGCCGCCGGCATCCTGGACGGCGGGCCGGGGCTTCCGGTCACCGTGCCGGCGCCGATCGGTCCGGACGTCGAGGTGCGGCGGCCGGCGCTGGTGCTCCGCGACGGGCCGCCGCCGCCTCCGGACCTGCCGATGGTCGTCCAGGTGTCGCGCTGGGACCGGCTCAAGGACATGGGCGGCGTCCTCGACGCCTTCGTCGCCTCCGGTGTGGACGGCTACCTGAGCCTGGCCGGCGCCGACCTCGGCGGCGTCGTCGACGACCCCGAGGCCAAGGAGCTGTACGAGGAGTGCGTGCGGGCCTGGCGGGCACTGCCGCCCGAGCACCGTCGCCGCTGCCAGCTGCTGTGCCTGCCGATGGCCGACCTCCGCGAGAACGCCGTGGTGGTCAACGCCCTCCAGCAGCACGCCACGGTCGTGGTGCAGAAGAGCCTGGCCGAGGGGTTCGGGCTGACCGCCACCGAGGCCATGTGGAAGTCGCGCCCGCTGCTGGCCAGCGCCGTCGGCGGGCTGCGCGATCAGGTGCTCGACGGTGAGACCGGCCTGCTGCTGGCCGACCCGTGGGACGTCGATGCGGCCGCGTCGCAGATCCGGCGGCTGTTCACCGACCGGGAGCTCGCCCGGCGGCTCGGCGACCGCGCCCGGGAGTGGGTGCACCAGCGGTACCTGCCGGACCGGCAGCTGCTGGACTGGGCGCAGGTGATCGAGAACGTCGCCACGGCGAGGGCCGCCTGATGCGCCGGCTCGGCCGCGACGGGCCGCTGGTCTCCGACATCGGCCTGGGCTGCATGGGCATGTCGCAGTTCTACGGCGCCCGGGACGACGCGGAGTCCGTCCGGACCATCCATCACGCCCTCGACCTCGGGGTCAACCTCCTGGACACCGCCGACATGTACGGCCCGTACACCAACGAGGAGCTGATCGGGCGCGCGGTCGGGGGCCGCCGCGACCAGGTGGTGATCGCGACGAAGTTCGGCAACGTCAAAGGGCCGGACGGCCGGGTCATCGGGGTCGACGGCAGCCCGGAATACGTGCGGAAGTCCTGCGAGGGGTCGCTGCGCCGGCTCGGCGTGGACGTCATCGACGTCTACTGCCAGCACCGGGTGGACACCTCGATCCCGATCGAGGAGACGTGGACGGCCCTGTCCGAGCTGGTGCGGCAGGGCAAGGTGCGGCATCTGGCCATCTCGGAGGCCGCACCGGAGACCGTGCGGCGGGCGCACGCCGTGCACCCCGTCGCCGCGGTGCAGACCGAGTACTCCCTGGTCAGCCGGGAGCCGGAGCAGGAGCTGCTGGGGGTGCTGCGCTCGCTCGGCATCGGGTTCATCGCGTACGCCCCGCTCGGCCGGGGGCTGCTGACCGGGCGGATCACCGTCGCCGGCGACCTGGCGGACGACGACTTCCGTCGCACGCTGCCCCGGTTCCAGGGGGAGAACCTGCCGCACAACGCCGCCCTGGTGGAGCGGGTCGCCCGGCTCGCCGAGAAGCACGGGGTGAGCGTCACGCAGCTCGCGCTGGCTTGGGTGCTCGCCCAGGGAACCGACATCGTGCCCATCCCCGGCACCAAGACCCGGGCGCGGCTGGCGGAGAACGTCGCCGCCATGGCGCTGGAGCTGACCTGGGCGGACCTGGCGGCGCTCGACGAGCTCGTGCCGTCCGGGTCCGCCGCCGGCGACCGCTACCCCGACATGTCCGGGGTGAACACATAGCGAAGGGGCCCGACATGACCCAGCCCGACACGAACCAGTCCGACAGGACCCAGCCAGACATGAACCGATCCGACAAGACCCAGTCCGACACGAACCTGTCCGAGACGAACCTGTCCGACAGGACCCAGTCCGACATGAGCCAGGACGAGTGGTGGCGCGAAGCCGTCGTCTACCAGATCTATCCGCGCAGCTTCGCCGACTCCGGCGGCGACGGGATCGGCGACCTGCCTGGCATCATCGGCAGGCTCGGCCATCTCGAAGCGCTGGGCGTCGACGCCGTCTGGTTGTCGCCGTTCTATCCGTCGCCGCTGGCCGACTTCGGATACGACGTCAGCGACTTCGAGGCCGTGGACCCCGTCTACGGGACGCTCGCGGACTTCGACGAGCTGCTCCGCCGAGCCCACGAGCGCGGCATCCGGGTGGTGATCGACCTGATCATGAACCACACCTCGGCGGAGCACCCCTGGTTCGCCGAGTCCCGCTCCAGCCGGAGCGACCCCAAACGCGACTGGTACATCTGGGCCGACCCGGGACCGGACGGCGGGCCGCCGAACAACTGGCTCAGCGCCTTCGAGAAGTGCGGGCCGGCCTGGACGTTCGACGAGGCGACGGGCCAGTTCTACCTGCACAGCTTCACGCCGGGACAGCCCGACCTCAACTGGCGCAACCCGGAGGTGCGCGCCGCGATGCACAAGGTGTGGCGGTTCTGGCTGGACCGCGGGGTCGACGGCTTCCGGGTGGACGTGGCGCACCGACTGCTGAAGGACGCCGAGCTGCGCGACAACCCGGCCGAGGTGGCCCATGCCCGGCGACACGTGTCGCATCCCGGGGCGTACCAGCGCAACCTGGACCTTCCCGAGACGCAGGATGTGCTGCGCGAGCTGCGGAGCGCACTCGACTCCTATGGCGGCCGGTTCGCGCTGGGCGAGGTGCCCATCGGCGACGACCGGCGGCTGGCCGCGTACTTCGGCGGCGACGGCCTGCACACGGCCTTCCACATCGCGTTCTGGGAGCAGCCGTGGCAGGGCGCCGCGTTCCGCGAGGTGGTGGACAGGCTGGCGGCGCTGGCGCGGCCGGAAGCGCTGCCCACCCACGCGCTCGCGACCCACGACATCTCCCGCACGGTCACCCGCTTCGGCGGCGGCGGCCGGCCCCGGGTGGCCGCGATGATGATGCTGACCCTGCGCGGCATCCCCTGCGTCTACTACGGCGAGGAGATCGGCATGGCCGACGCCCAGCCGCCGCTCGACCTCGTGCTGGACGTCGACGGAAGGGACGGCGCCCGTGTCCCCATGCAGTGGGACGCCACGGGACGCGGCTTCACCGGCGCCGAGCTGCCCTGGCTGCCGTTCGCCGACGGCCAGAGCCAGGTCAACGTGGCCGGGCAGCAGGACGACCCGGAGTCGCTGCTGAACCTCTACCGGCGGCTGATCTCGTTCCGCCGCGCGTCGGCGGCGCTCCGGACGGGCGACTACCGCTCGCTGGAGGCTCCCGGGCACGTCTTCGCCTACCTGCGCTCGGCGCCCGGCGAGCGGCTGCTCGTCGCGCTGAACTTCGCGCCGCACAGCACCTCGGTCGCCGTGCCCGACCTGCCCGCCGAGGGCCGGGTGGGGCTGTCGACCGGAGCCCGCCCGTCCGGCGAGGCCGCGAGCCTGCGGCCGTTGCGTCTCGCCCCGGACGAGGGCGTGATCGTACGGATCGAGGAGGCCTCATGACGGCCGAACCCACCGGTGCGAACCGGACCGAACCCGCCCGCACGAACCGGACCGAACCCGCTGGTGCGAACGGGGCCGAACCCGCCAGTTCGAACCGGGCCGATCTCGCCGCCGACCTCGCCCGCACGAACCGGGCCGACCTCGCCCGCACGAACTGGGCGGGGAACGTGGCCTACACGTGCGCGCGTCTGCACCGGCCCACGTCCGTGGCGGGGCTGCAGGCGCTGACCGCGCGTGGCGACCGGATCCGCGCGCTGGGCACCAGGCACTCGTTCAACGAGCTGGCCGACGGACCGGGCGACCTGGTGTCGCTGGCGGGCCTGCCGCCGGCCATGGACGTGGACTCGGCCGCCGGCACCGTACGGGTGGCCGCGGGCGTGCGCTACGCGGAACTGGCCCGTCACATCGACGAGAAGGGGTTCGCGCTGCCGAACCTCGGCTCGTTGCCGCACATCTCGGTCGCAGGCGCCTGCGCGACGGCGACGCACGGCTCCGGCGTGGGCAACGGCTGCCTGTCCACCGCGGTGTCACGGCTGGAGCTGGTCACCGCCGACGGCGACCTGGTGACGGTGGGCCGCGCCGCGGACCACTTCTCCGGCATGGTCGTGGGCCTCGGCGCCCTCGGCATCGTGGTGAGCCTGACCCTGGACCTGGTGCCGTCGTTCGACCTGCGGCAGCGGGTCTACGAGGGGCTGCCGCTCGACGTGCTCGACGACCATTTCGAGGAGCTCGTCACCGCGGCCTACAGCGTGTGCCTCTTCACCGACTGGCGCTCGCCGGCGTTGACGCAGGTCTGGATCATCGAACGCGTCGACGAGCCCGAGTCGCCCGTGGTGAAGGAGCCGTGGTTCACCGCCTCGCCCGCGACGGGCCCGCTGCACCCGGTGCCGGGGTTCTCGGCGGCGAGTTGCACCGAGCAGCTCGGCGTCACCGGCCGCTGGTACGAGCGGCTGCCGCACTTCCGCCCCGACTTCGAGCCGAGCAGCGCAGGCGACGAGCTGCACTCCGAGTACATGGTCGCCCGGCGCGACGCGGTGCCCGCGCTGCGCGCCCTAGACGGGATCCGGGCGTCGATCAGCCCCGTGTCGCAGATCTGCGAGGTGCGCACCGTCGCCGCCGACGACCTGTGGATGAGCCCGTTCTACCGGGAGGACTCGGTGAGCATCCACTTCACCTGGATCGCCGACACCGCGGCCGTCCTTCCGGTGGTGGGGATGGTCGAGGAGCGGCTGGCGCCGTTCCGGGCCAGGCCCCACTGGGCCAAGATCTTCACCACTCCCCCGGCGCTCCTGCGCTCGCGCTATGAGCGCGCATCCGACTTCCGCGACCTGGTACGCGTCTGGGACCCGGCAGGCAAGTTCGGCAACTCCTTCCTGGATCGCTACCTGAGTTAGGAGACTCCCGTGTCCTTGATCAAGGGTTACCGGACGGGGTCCGACACTCCGGACCGGGAACCGTCCCCCGCCGCGCTCGTCCGGTTACGCGTCGCCGTCACGTTCTTCTTCGCGCTGGCCGGCTTCCTGTTCGCCGGGTGGGCGGTCCGTATCCCCGCGATCAAGGAGCAGATCGGGGCCTCGCCGGGGCCGCTCGGCCTGGCGTTGCTCTGCATGACCGGTTCGGCGGTGCTCACGATGCTGGCGACCGGCGGGCTCTGCAGGCGTTTCGGCAGCCGCCGGGTCACGATCGCGACCGCCGCGCTGCTCTCCGTCAGCGTGGTGCCTCCGACCCTCACCCACTCCGCGGTGGGGCTCGGCCTCGTGCTGATCATCTTCGGCATCGCGTACGGCGGCATCGACGTGGCGGTCAACAGTGTGGCGGTCGATCTGATCGCGGCGCTGGGCCGGCCCGTCATGCCCGGCTTCCACGCGGCCAACAGCTTCGGCAGCCTGGCGGGCGCCGCGCTCGGCGGGCTGCTCGCACCGTACCTGTCGCCGACCCGGCACATGCTGCTGCTCGTGCCGGCGGGGCTGCTCGCCACCGCGATCCTGGGGCGGATGCTGATGGCGCATCCGCTCCCGAGCGCCGACACCGAGGTCCCGGACGGCGTGGACGCGGAGGCGGCGAGCCAGGCGGACGTCCTGGAAGACATGGAGACGGCCGGGCACCCGGGAGGCCGGGGCGACCCGGCAGGCCGGAACGGCTCGGCAGGCGCGAAGGGCCCGACGGGCATGGACAGCCCGCGGAGCCCGGACGGCCCCGCAGGCCCGGACGGCCCCGCAGGCCCGGATGGCCCCGCAGGCCCGGGCGGCTCGGCGGGCTCGGAGGTGAAGCCCGCTGGGCGGCGGCTCGGCGTGGCCGTGGTGGTTTTCGGGCTGATCGGCCTGTGCGCCGCCTTCAGTCAGGGCGCTCTCGACGGCTGGATGCCGCTGCACATCCGTGAGGACCTGGCCGGCAGCCCCGGAGCCGCGGCGGCCGGCTACGCGGCGCTCCAGCTCACCATGGGCTTCATGCGGTTGTCCGGCGTCGCCCTGCTGGAGCGGCTCGGGCCCACGCGTGTCGTGGTGATCGGCGGGCTGACCGCGTGCGCGGGAACCCTGCTGGCCGCGATGACCGACTCGCTGCCGCTGGTGTTCGTCGGCATCATCGCGACCGGGCTCGGCCTGGCCAACATCTTTCCCGTCGCCATGGCGCAGGCCGGGGTGGCGGGTGGGCCGAGCGGGATCGCCGTCGCGGCGACGCTGGGCTACTGCGGCATCCTGGCCGCGCCTCCCGCGATCGGCCTGCTGGCCGACGCCTTCGGGCTGCCCGTCGGGCTGACCCTGATCGCGCTGGCCGCCGCGATCGCCTCCGCCATCGCGTACGTGATCCGGCCGCGAACGGCCCCCCGAACGGCCGCGCGAGCCGACTGACCATCCCCGCACGAACGCCCCCGAACGGCCGCGCGAGCCAACTGACCATCCCCCGCACGAACGCCCCCGAACGGCCGCGCGAGCCAACTGACCATCCCCCGCACGAACGCCCCCGAACGGCCGCGCGAGCCAACTGACCGTCCCCGACCCGATGGGAGCACCCCATGCGCACCACCCACCTGCTTTCGCAGCTGGAGATCCTGGAGGCCGAATCGATCCAGATCATCCGCGAGATCGTGGCCGAGTTCGAGCGGCCGGTCCTGCTGTTCTCGGGCGGCAAGGACAGCGTGGTGCTGTTGCGGCTGGTGGAGAAGGCCTTCCGGCCGGCGCCGATCCCGTGCCCGGTGATGCACGTCGACACCGGGCACAACTTCCCCGAGGTGCTCGCGTTCCGGGATCGCCGGGTCGCCGAGTTGGAGGTCCGGCTGGTCGTCGCGTCGGTCCAGGAGAGCATCGACCAGGGCAGGGTGACCGAGGAGACCGGCAGGCGGGCCTCACGCAACCGGCTGCAGACGACCACGCTGCTGGACGCGATCGAGCGGCACCGGTTCGACGCGGCGTTCGGGGGCGCCCGGCGCGACGAGGAGAAGGCCCGCGCCAAGGAGCGGGTGGTGTCGTTCCGCGACGAGTTCGGCCAGTGGGATCCCAAGAGCCAGCGTCCCGAGCTGTGGAACCTGTTCAACACCCGGATCCGGCAGGCCGAGCACGTGCGGGTGTTCCCGCTTTCGAACTGGACCGAGCTGGACGTGTGGGAGTACATCCGCCGCGACGGGCTGGAGCTCCCGTCGATCTACTTCGCCCACCCCCGGACGGTGTTCGAGCGGGACGGGATGCTCCTGGACGACAACCCGTACGCGCACCGCGACGACGACGAGCCCGCGTTCGAGGCGAGGGTCCGCTACCGCACGGTCGGCGACGCGTCATGCACCGGCGCGGTCATGTCGACGGCCGCCACCCTGGCCGAGGTGATCGAGGAGATCCAGGTCACCCGGGTCAGCGAGCGCGGGCAGACCCGCGCGGACGACCGCAGCGGCGAGGCCGCGATGGAGGACCGCAAGAAGGAAGGCTACTTCTAGCATGAACGTCACCAAGAGGATGGGCATCCTGCGGTTCGCGACGGCGGGCTCGGTCGACGACGGCAAGTCCACCCTGATCGGCCGGCTGCTGTACGACTCCAAATCGATCTTCGAGGACCAGCTCGCGGCCGTCGAACGGACCAGCGCCGAACGCGGCGAGGAGTACGCCGACCTGGCGCTGCTCACCGACGGGCTGCGCGCCGAACGCGAGCAGGGCATCACCATCGACGTGGCCTACCGCTACTTCGCCACGCCGCGGCGCTCGTTCGTCATCGCCGACACGCCCGGCCACCTTCAGTACACCCGCAACATGGTCACCGGCGCCTCCGGCGCGGACCTGGCCATCGTGCTGGTCGACGCGCGCAAGGGCGTCCTGGAGCAGTCGCGCCGCCACGCGTTCCTGACCACCCTGCTGCGGGTCCCGCACCTGGTCGTCGCCGTCAACAAGATGGACCTGGTCGGCTACGACGAGGCCGGCTACGAACGGATCAAGGACGAGTTCACCGCGTTCGCCACCAGGCTGGACATCGGCGACCTCACCTTCGTCCCGATCTCCGCGCTGCACGGCGACAACGTGGTCGAGCGCAGCGTGAACATGCCGTGGTACGACGGGCCGTCGCTACTCCATCACCTGGAGCACGTGCACATCGTGTCCGACCGCAACCTGATCGACGTGCGGTTCCCGGTGCAGTACGTGATCCGCCCGCACAAGTCGGACGACCCCGGGCTGCACGACTATCGCGGCTACGCCGGCCAGGTCGCCGGCGGCGTGCTCCGGCCGGGCGACGAGGTGGTGCATCTGGGGTCCGGGCTGACCACCACGATCACGCACATCGACGGCCCGGACGGCCCGGTGCCGGAGGCGTTCCCGCCGATGTCGGTGACCCTGCGGCTGGCCGACGACATCGACATCTCGCGCGGCGACATGATCGCCCGGCCGAACAACCGGCCCGAGACGGCCCAGGACCTGGAGGCCATGGTGTGCTGGCTGACCGCCGACCGGCCGCTCTCGCCCCGGATGAAGCTGCTCGTCAAGCACACCACCAGCACCGCGAAGGCCCTGGTCAAGGAGCTGCGCTACCGGCTGGACGTCAACACCCTGCACCGCGACGAGCACGCGGGCGGCCTGGAGCTCAACGAGGTGGGCCGGATCAGCCTGCGGGTCACCCGGCCGTTGTTCGTCGACGACTACGCCCGCAACCGTCTCACCGGCGCCTTCATCCTCATCGACGAGGCGACCAACGCCACGGTCGGCGCGGGCATGATCATCGGGCCACGCTCCGGCCGCTGATCCCGGAGCGTGGCCGCTCAGCGGCCGAGCGCGCGGAAGCAGGCGCGCGACCCGGGCCAGCCGTGGGTCATGACGAGCGGCAGCGCTTCCTCGTGCGGCGACCGTAAGGCCACAACGCGGACACCCGGCCGTGGTCGGCGTCGGCCGCCCGGCGGGACCGTGCTGGAGCGTGCTGGAGATTGAGGGCACGGAAGGGACTTTCGACCCTTGTCGTTCCTGGGAACCAGCCGGAAACCTGATGGGTGCGCCGCCATGAGGGTTTTTCGGATATGGGCTGTGAGGAGGCTGTCGTGCCTGGTGACGAGCGTGATCGGAGATGGGCGACGGCTCCCCGGCCACACCGGATAGTGGACCTGCGGGCCGACGGTCCGGGACGACTTACCCTGTCCCTGTCCGCGGCCGGAGTCGCGGGCCCACCCGCGCCACGCGCGCTGCCGGGCCAGTACTGGGTGCTCGACCTGGCGGGCGACGTGCGGGTGCCCGCGGTCGACGTCACGTACGGGCCCGGCGACACGCTGGTCCGGATGACCACGCTGCGCGTGCCCTGCGGGCTGTCGATGGGCACGGTCGGCGACCTGGTCGAGGTCAGGGGGCCGATGGGAGCCGGCTGGGACCTGGAGTCGGCGGCGGGCCGGGACCTGGTGCTCATCGGCTGGGACACGGGAGTGTCGCTGCTCCGCCCGCTCATCGAGCAGGCCGACGACCTGGCCGTCCGCAGCGTCCGGCTGTGGGCGGGAGGGTGCGCCCGCTGGGTGTCCCGGCCCGAGTGGCGCGACCTGGCAACCCGGGAGGGAGTGCGCCTGTCGCCCGGCCCGGCCATGACCGCCGCCGCCGACGAGCTCGACCTCGACACCGGCAACACGGTGGCCCTGCTCGCGGGCCCCTGGCCGATGGCCTGCGACACGGCCAAGGCGCTGATCGGCCGGGGGTTGCCCACCGCGTCGGTCCAGCTGGCCGCGCACGGGCTGCTGGGCTGCGGCAACCGCCGCTGCGGCCGGTGCCGCCTGGACGACCCCGGCGGCGCGCTGCGAGCCTGCCTGGACGGCCCCGTCCTGCGTTACGACCGGATTCTGCGGGGAACCTGAGATGCACGCGCCCCCTGACAGCCGCCAGGAGCGGCACGATGCGAGAGAGACGATGCCCGCCACACCACGCCGAATGCTGAAGCTGACCGAGCAGGAGTCCCTGGAGCTCCTGGGCAGCGTCACGCTGGGACGGGTCGTCTTCACCCAGCAGGCGTTGCCGGCGATCCGCCCGGTCAACCACATCGTGGACGAGGAAGCGGTGATCATCCGCAGCCATCTGGGCGCCGCCATCGTCTCCCAGTCGGCGGGACGCGGCGGCTCGGTGGTCGCCTACGAGGCCGAGAACCTGGACCCGGTCGAGCACCTGGGCTGGAGTGTGATCGTCACAGGCACCGCCCGCCTCGTCACCGAACCGGCCGCGGTCACCCGCTACCGGACGATGCTCCGGCCCTGGGTGGATCGCGAGATGGACGAGGTGATCTCCATCCAGGTGGAGATGATCACCGGGATCCGCCTGGTCGACGGGCGACCGCACGACTGACCCAGCCTGGCCGCGCGGCTGACCCACCGGGTCGCAGGGCTGGCCCACCTGGCCGGGTGGCTGCCCTACCGGGCCGGGTGAAACTTTCACGGCGCGTTGCCGGTCCGGTGTGCACGTGTTTCAATGCGTTCGCGCGAGTGCTGCCGGTTGATCCCCCGCCAGGCGCAGGCACACGGCGTCACGAGGTTCCCCGGCGCCCGTACCTTCCTGTGCTGGCAGGACGGGCTTCGCGACAACCGGCAGATCATCTCCTACAACCCCGTCGGCCCGGGCGGCACGTCCTCACCGACCCCGACGCCAGGACGCCGCGAGGATTGTCCCGGTCGACGTCAGCCCGACGTGCGGGAGTCGTGTTCGGCGTGGGCCCGGCGGAGCAGGTCCATCAGCTTGTCCTCTTCGCGGATCCTGGCGCGGTACTTCTCGGGCAGCTTGCGGATCTCGGCCTCCTCCGCGAGCAGGTCGCGGAAGATCTCCTCGCGCCGGGCCGGGTCGCGCTCGACGTACAGGTATTCGGTGGCGTGGCGGCGGGCGCAGGACACGGCGTTCTGCGCGCGTCCCTTGGCGCTGACCAGAGAGGCGATCACGGTGACGACGAGGATCCCGATGATGACCGTGAGGGACAGCCCGGTGCTGATCTCTACGACGTTCACCGGCTCGCCGTCGTTGATGAACGGGACGTTGTTCTCGTGCAGCGCGTGCAGGATGAGCTTCACGCCGATGAAGGCGAGGATGACGGCCAGCCCCATGGCCAGGTAGATGAGCCGGTCCAGCAGCCCGTCGATGAGGAAGTACAACTGGCGCAACCCGACCAGGGCGAACGCGGTGGCGGTGAAGACGAGGTAGACGTTCTGGGTCAGGCCGAAGATGGCCGGGATGGAGTCCAGCGCGAAAAGCAGGTCGGTCCCGCCGATGGCGGTCATGACCAGCAGCATCGGGGTCACGACCCGCTTGCCGTCGACGACAGTGAAGAGCTTGTCGCCGTCGTAGGTGTCGGAGGCGGGCAGGACCTTGCGGGCGGCCCGGATCACCATGTTGTCCGGGGAGTGGCTCTCCTCGCTCTCGGACTTGAACAGGCTGCCGGCGGTGATCAGCAGGATGAGGCCGAAGATGTAGAACACCCACGCGAACGTGTTGATCAGCGCGGCGCCGAGGAAGATGAACCCGGTCCGGGCGACCAGCGAGAAGACGATGCCGAAGAGCAGCACCTTCTGCTGGTAGGACCGTGGCACCTTGAAGCTCGACATGATGACGAGGAAGACGAACAGGTTGTCGACCGAGAGCGCCTTCTCCGTGACGTAGCCGGCGAAATACTGGGCTCCCATCTCGGTGCCGCCGAAGACCCACACGCCGGCGCCGAACAGGAGGGCGACGCCCACGTAGCCGGCCGACCACACCGCCGCCTCGGAGATCGTCGGGACGTGTGCCTTGCGCACGTGGAAGACGAAGTCGAACGCGAGCAGGGCGGCGATCCCGAGGATCGTCAGCCACCAGACGGCAGCGGATACTTCCATTCGGCGGCTCCATGGTTCGACTGCGACCGTCCTTGTCGGATTACTCGGCGTCTGTTACCCCCCGGTTTTCCTCTCAAGCCGCCCGCGTCCCGCTCAAACCACTCTCTTCCCGCTCAAGCCGCCCGCTTCCCGCTCAAGCCGCCTGCTTCCCGCTCAAGCCGCCTGCTTCCCGATCAGGCCGCCCGCGCTCTCCGGCGGGGGATCGGGATGACTCTTTGCTCTCGGGGCACCGGACCTTGATGACCGGACGGGAAGAGGCCCAACGAGGGAGAGGAACACGGATATGGCAGACAATTCGGGCACCGGACCCCGGTCGGGTGGCAAACGGGAGATCCTGACCAACCGGCAGGGACATCCGGTCTACGACAACCAGAACCAGCGGACCGTGGGCGCACGCGGGCCGGCCACGCTCGAGAACTACCAGTTCCTCGAGAAGATCAGCCACTTCGACCGCGAACGGATCCCCGAACGCGTGGTCCACGCCCGCGGGGTGACCAGCCACGGCTTCTTCGAGGCGTACGGCCGCATCGGCGACGAGCCGATCAGCCGCTACACCCGGGCGAAGATCTTCCAGGAGCAGGGCAGGCGCACCGATGTGGCGGTCAGGTTCAGCACGGTCATCGGCGGGCGCGACTCGGCGGAGACCGCCCGCGACCCGCGTGGATTCGCGATCAAGTTCTACACCGAGGACGGCAACTGGGACCTGGTCGGTAACAACCTCGCTGTCTTCTTCATCAGGGACGCGATCAAGTTCCCCGACGTCATCCACTCGCTCAAGCCGGACCCGGTGACCTTCAGGCAGGAGCCCGCGCGGATCTTCGACTTCATGTCGCAGACGCCGGAGAGCTTGCACATGCTGGTCAACCTGTTCAGCCCGCGCGGCATCCCGGCCGACTACCGGCACATGCAGGGCTTCGGCGTCAACACCTACAAGTGGGTCAACCAGCAGGGTGAGACCGTCCTGGTCAAGTATCACTGGATGCCCAAGCAGGGCGTACGCGGCATGACCGAGGCCGACGCGGCGGCCGTGCAGGCCAACGACCTCGGGCACGCCACCAGAGACCTGCACGAGGCGATCGACCGCGGCGACTTCCCCGAGTGGGAGCTGCTGGTGCAGATCATGAGCGACGACGAGCACCCGGAGCTGGACTTCGACCCGCTCGACGACACCAAGGTGTGGCCGGAGAACCAGTTTCCGCCCAGGCCGGTCGGCCGCATGGTGCTCAACCGCAACGTGGACAACAACTTCGCCGAGAACGAGCAGATCTCCTTCGGCACCGGCGTCCTCATCGACGGCCTGGACTTCTCCGAGGACAAGATGCTGGTCGGCCGGACGTTCTCCTACAGCGACACCCAGCGCTACCGGGTCGGCCCCAACTACCTGCAGTTGCCGATCAACCAGGCACGCAACTCCGCCGTCCGCACCAACCAGCGCGACGGGCAGATGACCTACTTCGTCGACACCGCCGGGGAGAGCCCGCACATCAACTACGAGCCGTCGCTGGTCGACGGGCTGCGCGAGGCCGACTACCCGACCGAGGACGAGGAGGGTCCGGTCATCTCGGGACGTCTCACGCGCAAACGCATCCCCCGGACCAACGACTACGCCCAGCCGGGCCAGCGCTACCTGCTGATGGAGCAGTGGGAGCGCGACGACCTCGTGCACAACTTCGTCACCGCGCTCAAGCAGTGCGACCCGCGCGTCCAGGAGCGGATGGTCTGGCACTTCCTGCTGGTGGAGGACGATTTGGGGCTGCGGGTCGGTGAAGGGCTCGGCATCCGTCCCGAGGACGTGGCCGACCTCCCGCCGCTCGACGGCCAGAACCTGACCGACGAGGACCGGCTGCGCCTGTCCAGGCTGGGCGCCAACGGACCGCGCGACGTCAGCGGCCTGATCATGACGCACTGCGTGCCCAACGAGCGGGCCGCCCACGCCCCCTAGGTCTGACACGGGCCCGCGCCGCCGTGACCGGCAGGCGTGGGCCCCGCCGCCTTCGAAGAAGGGAACACCATGCCCGAGTCCCGCGTCATGCCGGAGACCATGAACGAGACCGACGTCGTCGAGCTGCTGGTGGCCCAGCACGCGATGATCCGAGACCTGTTCGACGAGGTCGAGCGGGCGCCCGTCCACCGGCGGGCCAAGGCGTTCACCCGGCTGGTGCGGCTGCTCGCCGTGCACGAGACCGTCGAGGAGGAGATCGTCCACCCCTATGCCCGGCTGGTGCTCGAAGACGGCGAGGCGGTCGTCGATGACCGCCTGGCCGAGGAGAGGGAGGCCAAGGAGCTCCTGCGGAAGATGGACCAGGCGGGCGTGGACGAGCCCGACTTCCTGACGAACCTCGCCGTGCTGCGTGCCGCCGTCACCGCACACGCCGGCGGCGAGGAGAGGTACGAGTTCCCGCGGCTGCGCGCCCGCACCACGGTGGCCCAGCGCCGGACGCTGGCGGCCGGGGTCAAGGCGGCCAGTGCGCTGGCGCCCACCCATCCCCATCCCGGCACCGAGTCGGCCATCAGGAACATCCTGGTGGGCACTCCGATCGCGATGATGGACCGGGCGCGCGACGTCATCCGCCAGGCCATGGGCGGGTGGGACTGACCGCTAGTCCGACAGCCCGGCGCGCAACTGGGAGAGCACGTTGCGCAGGATGCGGGAGACGTGCATCTGCGAGATGCCGAACTCCGCGGCGATCTCCGACTGCGTCATGTTGCCGTAGAAGCGCAGCAGGAGGATCTTCTTCTCCCGCGCCGGCAGGGCGTCGATGAGCGGTTTCACGGCGTGCTTGTCGACCAGGATGCTGAGCGAGTGGTCTTCCTCGGGGATGACGTCGCCGAGCGTGGCGTCGTCGTCGGGGCCGCCCAGCGGGGCGTCGAGCGACAGGGTGCTGTAGGCGGCCGACGCGTCGAGCGTCAGCAGCACGTCCTCCTGCGAGATGTTCATCCTGGCCGCCAACTCGGCGACGGTCGGGGCCCGGCCGAGGTCCTGGGCGAGGTCGGAGCTGAGCTTGTTGAGCTCGGAGCGGCGCTCCTGGTAGACGCGCGGCACCCTGATGGCCCAGGTGCGGTCCCTGAAGTGGCGCTTGACCTCGCCCGTCATGGTGACGACCGCGTATCCCCTGAACTCGTGGCCGAGAGCGGCGTCGAAGCCGTTGATGGCCTTCATCAGGCCCACGTAGGCGGCCTGGAGCAGATCCTCCATGGGCTCGCCCCGGTAGCGGTATCGCCGGGCGATCTCGTGGGCGAGCCGGTCGTGCATCGCCACCAACCGCTCACGCAACCGCTCGCGGACGCTGTCGGGCGTATCCGGATTGACCATCTCGGTCAGAAGTTCTTCGGCGGTCATTTCCGTGAGCACGAATTCCTGGACAGCCATGCCTGCTCCTTGTTCGGCGGGCGGCCACATCCAGGAAAACCCAGGCAGGAGCACGCCTCGCTCGTTCTCGAGGCGAAGCCCTCTGCTGGACTCCGACAGGTATATACCCCTTTCACACGAAATATTCCGCCGAATTTCCGCGGCCTTCCGCGGCTCCGGCCCATCGGGGACCGGGCCGGCTCGAATCAACCCGCGCAAAAAGGGGGGATCGCACTTCCCGGTCCCGCTTCTTTTTCAGGTGCGGGCCGTATACCGTCGCCAAGACTGAGATGTTCCGGCAGTCGAAGGCGGCGAGTGGTGCGGTCGTGGGCGCAGTTACCGGTCGGCCGGCCCGTGTGGCTCGACGGCGCCGACTCCGAGGCCGTCGCGCTGGCGATCGACCCCCTCCCTGACGACGCCCCCGCGATCGTCACCTACCTGCCGGCCGTCGCCCGCTCCACCACCGGCTTCGTCTCCGCCGCGCTGTGCGAGCTCGAACGGGCCGCCGTCGCGCTGTTCCCCGCGTGGCTGCCCGGCGCCGAAGGGCTCGACGGGCCCGGCGGCGCGGGCGTGCCCGCCGTACGCGCCCTGGCCCTGCGCCGGGCTGCGGCCAGCGACCACTTCGGCCCGTTTCTAGCCGACCTCGCCGAGCTGGCACTGTCGGCCCGGACGGCGCCCACCAGGTTCTCCCCCGAGACGCGGGCCACCGGGCTGGCCCGGGTGATCGCGGCCAGCTTCGGCAGGTCACGCGCGGCGCTCCTGGTCGACGTGCCCGGCGGGCTCTCGCCGGCGGCGCAGGAGGTGCTCGTCGCGGGCTGCGAATGGCTCGCCCAGCGCGGCGAGCTGGGCGTCTGGCTGACCGGCGCCCCGCTCGACACCGTCGACCGCGTCCAGCGCGTGACACCCCCGCCCGACACCGTGGACCACCTTCGGCAGGCGACCACTCCCCTGTCCGTCGGGGTGCCGCGACCGGCCGTCGAGGAGGCGCGGCCGAGCGTGAGCTATCCGGCGGTCGCCGGGAAGCCGCATCCGGGCAGCCGGAGCGAGCAGGCGCTCGAGGCGGCGCTGGCCGGGTGCGCCTGGGCCGCCGGGCGGGCCTGGAACCAGACCTACCGGCCGCACCCGCTGGCCGGGCCGATCAGGGTCGACCTCCTGTGGCAGGACGAGCGGTGCGTCGTGGAGATAGACGGCCCCGAGCACCGCCGCCCCCGCGCGTTCGACGAGGACCGGCGCCGCGACGTACACCTCCAGCTCGCGGGTTACGCCGTACTTCGCTTCACCGATTCCCATGTGATGACCGACCCGCAAGCCGTGGTCCGCCAGATCGAGCTGTACCTGCGCAGCCGTCGCCGTGGAACACCGGAAGGATGAGCAATGCCAGAGCGCGCACTGTCGCTCCCCGAATTCACCGCCCTGGTCGTCCTGGCCGTGGAGGCGCGTGAGATCTCCAACAGCGAGCTCAAGGAGCGCCGCGGGCTGACGATCGACGGTAGGAAACGGCTCCGGCTGAACGAGCTGAAGCTGGTCGACAGCTGGAAGCAGGGCCGCGTGTTCGTCCACGTGCTGACCGACTCCGGCTGGGCCCGCCTGGCCGAGGACCTGCGCACCGGCGCCGTCCCCGCCTTCACCGGCTCGTCCGGGGTGCTGGCCCGGGCGCTGCTCGGCTGGCTGCCCGGCTTCCTGGAGCACACCGACCAGCGGCTCGCCGACGTCTTCCAGCCCCACTTCCAGCCCCACGAGACACCGGCGGCGCAGCCGTACGACCTGGAGTCGCGCATCCGCGCCGCCTACGGCGAACTGGCCGCCTCGCCCGGCGCCTGGGTCAGCCTGACGAGGCTCCGCCCGCTCCTGGGCGACGCGCCGAGGCGAGAGGTCGACGAGGCCCTCGTCCGGATGGAGCGCCTGGCGGACGTCAACCTCGTCCCCGAGTCCAACCAGAAGACCCTCACGGCGCAGGATCGGGAGGCGGCCGTCAACATCGGAGACCAGGACAAGCACCTGCTCTGGATCGGCAAGCCGTGACGGCCCCCGGCACCGACGCGCTGGAGGCACTCAGTTTCAACTACACCGAGGGCGCCGACGACGTGTGGCGCCGCTCCGACTTCCACGTGGAGGGCCTGCACGGCGCCTCCACGAAGGTGCTGCTCGACGGCCTGGCGGAGGCCGCGAACCGGCCCGACGCCAGCCCCATCGGCGTGGTCGTGCAGGGCCAGCGCGGCGCGGGCAAGACGCACCTGCTCGGCTGGATGCGCGAGCGGACACAGCGGGAGGGCGGCTACTTCGTCCTCGCCGGGCTGCTGGACGCCAAGGGCTTCTGGGAGAGCATGGTGGTGTCCCTCCTCGACAGCCTCGCGCGCGAAGGGGAGAACGGCGAGAGCCAGCTCAAGGTGTTCCTGTCCCGCCTGGCGGCGGCGGTCGACGTGCCGAGGATGGTACGCCGGGCGGTGACCGGCAGGAAGTCCGTCACCAGGGACGAGCTCGACACTTTCATCGGCGCGCTCCGCCGCTTCGACCGGCAGGTCGGCAGCCTGGCCCAGGACGCCGCGCGGGCGCTGGTGCTCTACGCCTCCGACGACCTCGGGCAGCAGGACCTCGGCGAGGCGTACCTGTCGTCGGTGCCCGAGGAGGAGCCGGGAGAGCGCGCCCGGTGGGGCATCCGGCAGGTCGACCGGACCCCACAGGAGATCGTCAGGGACATCTCGCACCTGCTCGCGCTCACCGGCCCCACCGTCGTCGCCGTCGACCAGATCGACGCGCTCGTCGCCCAGTCGCTGACCTCGACGGACCCCACGACGGCCCACGACCGCGGCGAACGCCTCATGATCGAGCGGATCGCCGGCGGCCTGATGGCGCTGCGCGAGTACACCCGCCGGACCCTCACCGTCGTCTCCTGCATCCCGGCGACGTGGACCCTCATCGAGAAGGTGGCGACCGACACCGTCCGCGACCGCTTCCGGCAGGCCGCGCCGCTGATGACCATCTCCGACGCCGAGACCGGGCGGCGGCTGGTGGCCAGGCGGTTCGAGGTGCAGTATCAGGCGGCCGGGATCGAGCCGCCGTACCCGACGTGGCCGGTGCGGCCCTCGGCCTTCGAGTACGCCCCCGGCTTCACCCCGCGGCAGCTGCTCATCAGCATCGACGGGCACATCCGGGCCTGCCTGGCCGAGGGGGAGGTCAGGGAGCTGGACGGCTTCCCGCGCACCACCCCGGCCCCTGCGACGCCCACCGCCGACGTCACGGAGCTCGCCGACATCGACGCCCTGTACGCCAAGCTGCGCGACGCCGTGGCGCGGCCCGTGCCGGATCCGGCCGCCGAGGACGAAACCATGCCCGCCCTGCTGTCGGCCGGGCTGTCCGCCTGGATCGCCGAGCAGGGCGACGCGGGGCGCGAGTTCAGCCAGGACCCTCCGCCCAGTTCCAAGCCGCCCCTGCACGCGCGGCTCCGCCGCACCCTCGACGAGGCCACCGAGGACGAGGTGCACTGGGGGTTCCGCGCGATCGGCGCGGAGAACGCCATCGCGGCGCTGAACCGGGTGCGCAAGGCGTCCGTGGCCGCCGGGCTGGACGCCGACGTGCCCAAACGGCGGCTGTTCGTGCTGCGCAACACGCCGTGGTCGAAAGGCCGGCGCACCCGGGAGGTCATCGAGGCGTTCGAGCGCGCGGGCGGCCGGACACTGGCCGTGAGCGACGACGACCTGCGCGAGCTGACCGCGCTCAAGGAGCTGTTCGCGGCCGGCCCGCCGCACCTGCCCGCCTGGCTGGCCGCCCGCAGGCCCACCCGCCGAATCGCCTTCCTCACCGAGGCCCTCTCCGACCCCTGGACCGTTCCCGCTCCGGCCGCCTCGCCGGAGTCCACACCCGCCGGACGTACGGCCTCGGACCCCGCACAGGCCGCGCCCGCGTCCTCCCGGCGTGAGCCGCCGCCCTCGGGGCGGGCGGAGGGAGCGGCGCGGATCGTGGTCGGGCGGACGGTCGAGGACGGCGCGCCGGTGAGCGTCGAGCTGGAGGCGCTCAGGAAGCACACCGCGATCTTCGCGGGCTCCGGATCGGGCAAGACGGTGCTCATCCGCCGGCTGGTCGAGGAGTGCGCGCTGCAAGGGGTGTCGGCCATCGTGCTCGACCCGAACAACGACCTGGCCCGGCTGGGTGACAGGTGGCCGGAGGCGCCGCCGCACTGGGAGGACGGCGACGCGCGGCGGGCCGGCGACTACCTGGCGGGCACCGACGTGGTCATCTGGACCCCGAGGCGAGCGGCGGGCAGGCCGCTGAGCTTCCAGCCGCTGCCCGACTTCGCCGGCGTGGCCGACGACCCCGACGAGTTCGCCGAGGCCGTGGAGGCGGCCGTCGCCTCGATCGTGCCCCGGGTCAAGCTCAACGCCGCGACCGCCAAGGCCCAGCTCGGCCAGGCGGTGCTCAGGAAGGCGCTCGAACACTACGGCCGCTCCGGCGCGACGGGCCTCAAGGGCCTGGTCGCGCTGCTGTCGGAGCTGCCCGACGGCGTGAGCGAGCTGGCCGGCGCCCCGCGCATCGCGGCCGACCTGGCCCAGTCGCTGACGGCGGCGATGGACAACGACCCGCTGTTCGGCGGCGGCGGCGAGCCGGTGGACCCGGGACTGCTGCTCACCCCGCCGCCGGGCAAGCGGGCCCGCGTCTCGGTGATCAGCCTGGTCGGCCTCCCGGCCGAGGAGCAGCGGCAGAGCTTCGTCGGCCAGCTCCAGATGGCGCTGTTCGCCTGGATCAAGAAGCACCCCGCCGGCGACAGGCCCCTCGGCGGCCTGTTCGTGATGGACGAGGCGCAGACGTTCGCCCCGGCCGTCGGCGGCGCCACCGCGTGCCTCCGCAGCACGCTGGCGCTCGCCTCCCAGGCCCGCAAGTACGGTCTCGGCCTCGTCTTCGCCACCCAGGCGCCCAAGGGGCTGCACAACCAGATCCCCGGCAACGCCGCGACCCAGTTCTTCGGCCTGCTGAACGCACCGATCCAGATCAACACGGCCAAGGAAATGGCCCAGGCCAAAGGCGGCAGCGTGCCCGAGATATCCCGGTTGAGCTCCGGCGAGTTCTACCTCGCGCCGGAGGGCCGCGCCTTCGTCAAGACGCGTGTCCCCATGTGCCTGAGCCACCATCCGAAGGCCCCGCTCACCACCGAGGAAGTCATCACGAGGGCGGCGAAGTCCGCGTCATGACACCCACGCAGCTTCGCGCGTTCGCCGCGGTCGTCCGGCTGGGCTCGGTCAAGCTGGCGGCCGCCGAGCTCGAGGTCTCCGAGGCGGCCGTCTCCCTGCACATCGGGCAACTGCGCAAGGAGCTCGGCGACCGGCTGTTCACCAGGACGGCGTCCGGGCTCGCGTTCACGCCCGGCGGGTTGCGACTGGCCAGCCGCGCGGCCGAGTTGCTCAGCCTGCAGGAGCGCACGATCATCGAGGTCGGCCAGGCGGCCCAGGGGCGCAGGCTGCTGCGCATGGCCGCGTCGAGCATGTTCGCCGAGCACGCGGCGCCCGGCCTGATCGGGCTGTTCACCGGCCGGGCCGCCGACCTGGACGTGGAGCTGAGCGTGCACGACCCGCGGAGGTTCGGCGGGCTGCTGCACTCGCGGACCGTCGACGTGGCCATCGGCCCGAACCCCGGCAACGTCGACGGAACACTGTCCTGCAAGCCGTTCCTCAACTACCAGATCGTGGTCGTGTGCGGGCCCGAGCATCCGCTGGCGGGCCGCGACGTCGGCCCGCACCAGCTCCGCGACCAGACCTGGCTGCTCGGGCCCGCGGCCGCGACCGACGTCGGGGTCGTCCCCACGATGCTGCGCAGGCTCAACGTGCCGGAGGAACGCCAGCAGATCTACCAGAGCAACTCGGCGGCACTGGAGGAGGCCAGACGCGGCAGCGGCGTCGCCGCGGCCATCTCGTTCGCGGTGGCGCAGGACCTGTCGAACGGCCGGCTCGTCCGCATGTCCGGCCAGTCGCTCCGCTTCGACGGCGGCTGGGTCACGCTGACGCTGCCCGAGCGCGACGCGCCTCCGGCGGCGGCGGAGCTGGTCAGGTTCGTCACGAATCCGCGCGCCACCCAGGCCATGCTCCGCGGCCCCGGCGTGAACGTCGGCCGCTTCCGCCCGTCCATCCACATCACGCTCTGGAGCTAGGCGTACCGGCCTTCGAGAGACTGAGCGCGGAAATCGGCACAAGTTGATCTTCGTGTCGGTTCGGGACGGCAGGGCCGCCCAAGGCGGCATCGGCTGGGACCCGCCCCGCCTCTCGACTTGTCATCTGACAGCTGGTTTACCGAAGCCTCACAAAACCGTTGATCCTTACGAGCCGGACAGGTAGCGTCAACGGTCGGTGGCGATCACTTGTTCGAATTGTCACCGCCCACCCATGAGCAGATCTGGAGATGGCGAGATGAAGCGAGCGCCCAGTGTGTTAGCCGTCGGCCTGCTGGCCTCCGGTCTCATGGCCGCACCGGCCGGGGCCTCCAACGTGATGACCGATCCTCTGGCCTCTTCTCAAGCGGCCGCTGTCGAGGTGGCGACGTTCTGGCTTGGCGATGGTGGCGCCAACCTGACGAACGCCACCCCGTACAACGTCCAGACCGCCGTCGACAAGGTCGCTCCAGGTGGCGACATCCCCGTGGATACCAAGCCCGGCACCGTCCCGCCCTCGCCCCCGTCCACCGCGGGCGAAGCGAGGGCCAAGACGCCCGCCACCTTGGGCAAGGTGTTCTTCATCGGCGCCGACGGTCAGCCACACTGGTGCACGGGCACCGCCGTACAGTCGCAATACCGCAACCTCGTGGCAACCGCAGCGCACTGCGTATACGACACCCAGAGCTCTGACGCCACCCTCGGCAAGTGGGTCTTCGTTCCCGGCTACTCCAACGGCACGGCTCCACGGGGTCTCTACGTCGGAAAGCAGGTCTTCGGTCATTACGACTTTCCCGTATACGGCGACTACGACCGCGACTACGCCTTCGTCAACGTCTACAGCGGCGTCGTCTCTTCTCCCTCAGGTGGATTGACCAACTACGGAAGGCTGGTCGACAACGTCGGCGGACAGGGGCTGACCTGGAACCAGCCGCTGGGCTCCTCGGTCGACGTCTTCGGCTACCCGGCCGGCCCTCATCCCGACGGCAAACGGCCTTACACGGGGGAAACCATCGAATCGTCCAGCGGTCGCATGAGCGCCGCGAAGGTCCCCAGCTTGAAGGCCGAGGAATTCGTCGCCGTCGACTCGCCGTTCACCGGCGAAGGCTCCCTCGGCTCCTCCTGGATATCGCGCTATGACAAGGGCAGTGGCTTGGGCTACCTCAACGGCATCACCGTCAGCGTCGCCGACACCGATGGCAACCTGCGTTACGACACGAGCTTGTCCGCGTACTTCGATGGCGAACTGGCGTACATCTACTCCGCCGCCCGCGCGTCGTGGAGCGGCTCGATCCTGCCCGGGTAACGGGCGGCCCGGCATCCTCAGGAGAAACATCACGGCTCCCGTGAACCGGTAGGACCGCCACCGGGCCCCGCGGATCTGCGGGGCCCGGTGGCGGTCGAACACGAGTGCACTCGTTCAGCCTTCCACCGGGATCCCTACCGCCCGGACCTCGACCCGGTACGGCAGGAAGCACGCCACGGCGTTCGTGTGGTCACGCAGGCCGGCGGCCAGCAGCAGATCCCGCTGGGTGTGCAGGATCCGGTAGCGGGGACGGTCGGGCACGATGCCCGGGATGACGACGACGATCCACCTGCCCGACTCCTCCTTGCGCTTGACGTACTCGATGATGGGGCGGACCACCATGTGGTGGGGGCTCTCGATCACCTCCAGGTCGACTCCCGGGTTCCAGGCGTCCCATCTCCTGCGGAAGTCCTCGGTGGTCTCGGAGCTGTCGGAGGCCACGACCGCGATGACCTCGTGGCCGAAGGCCAGTGCCGTGCTGAGCGCCTTTTCCGTCAGGGCGCTGATCGCGTGCGTCGGGCTGATCGGGACGATGACCAGTTTCGACGCCGGATCGGGAGCGTGCGGCACCGGCTGGGGCCTGCCGCGTCGGAGCTCCTTGTCGACCTTGCCGTAGTAGCCCTCGATCCGGCTGAACATCAGCATCAGCAGGGGCACCACCACCACGACCACCCAGGCGCCCTCGGTGAACTTCGAGACGAGCAGCACCAGGGCGGCGATGGCGGTGGCCACGGCGCCCACACCGTTGAGCGCGGCCTTGCCCGTCCACCTCGGCGGGCGCCGCTGCGCCCAGTGACGGACCAGCCCGACCTGGCTGATGGTGAACCCGGTGAACACCCCGATGGCGAACATCGGGATCAGCCGCTGGGTCTCGGCGTCGACCGCGATCAGGAGCACCGCGGCCATGATCGCCACCGCGACGACCCCGTGCCGGTGGACGGGCCGCTCGGCGCGCAGCGAGAACAGGTGCGGCAGGCGGTTGTCCTTGGCCAGCAGGCTCATCAGCACCGGCAGGCCACCGAAGCTGGTGTTGGCCGCCAGCCCGAGCGCGAGCGCGACGATGATGTTGGCCGCGTAGTACAGCCAGCCCGTGCCGTAGGCGCCGGCCGTGAGCTGCGCGAGGATGGTGACGTCCGCCCGCGGGACCACGCTGTCACGCCGGATGAGGACGGCCAGCCCGACCAGCATCGCGGCCAGCAACGCGCCCAGCATCAGCTCCGTCCTTTGGGCGTGCCGGGCCCTCGGCGCGCGGAACATCGGGACGCCGTTGGCGATGGCCTCCACCCCGGTCAGCGCCGAGCATCCGGAGGAGAACGCCTTCAGGATCAGCAGCACGGTGACCGCCTCGTAGACGGGCAGGGGCTCGGATGTCCCGACCACCGCCGCCGGATGGCCCCGCAGCAGCCCCATGACCACGATGCCGAGGATGGTCACGATGAACAGCAGGGTCGGCAGCATCAGCACTCTCGCGCTCTCCGCGAGGCCGTACAGGTTCACCGCGGTCAGCACGGCCAGCCCCACCAGGCATGTTTCGAGGAGATGCGGAGCGAGGACGGGGAACGCGGAGGCCAGGCTCGCGGCGCCCGCCGTCAGGCTGACCGCCACGGTCAGGACGTAGTCCACGATGAGCGCGGCGGCGGCCAGCAGGCTGACCCGCCCGCCGAGATCCTGCTTGGCCACCGCGTACGAGCCGCCGCCGTCCGGATAGGCGGCGATCACCTGGCAGTAGGACGTCACCAGGATGGCGAGCAGGAGGGCGATGACGACCGTGATCGGCAGGGTGTAGCCGATGGCGGCGCTGCCCGCGGCGACCAGCACGAAGGCGATCGCCTCGGGACCGTAGGCGACGGAGCTGAGCGCGTCGAGGGACAGAGCCACCAGCCCCTGCAGGCTGGTCAGGTGCCTCTTGTCCCCCTCACCATGCCGAAGCTGGACCTTCGGCCCCCGCCGGCCGGCCAGCAGCCCGCTCGTCGTGGCGACCGCGCGGTCAGCCGGCAAACCCCGGTGTCTCGCGTGGCCGTCCGGGTCCCCCGTCCGCAAAGCCCCCGCCCGATCCCTGTTCGTGCGCCCCGAATTCCCCCGATGCCCTATACCCGCCTTCCAACCTTGGCTACCAGCGGAAACGCGATCCCGCGACTCCGCCGACCGCGCCGATCACGTCCCGCAGCGAGCCGAACGTGTGGGCGGGCAGCATCAGGTCGCAGTACGGCAGGGCGGCCGCCATACTCGCCACGCGCGGCTCGAAGCCGGGAGCCGCGGCCCGCGGGTTCATCCAGATCACCCGGTGCGCCCGGCGGCTCAGCCTGTCCATCGCGGCGCCCAGTTCCTCCGGCGGGTCGCCGTCCCAGCCGTCCGAGCCGACCAGCACGATCGCGCCCCTGACCTTCGCGCCGTGGTGCGACGCCAGCAGCGCCCGCACGTTGGTGGCGATCCGCGTCCCGCCGAACCGGTCGGTCACCCGCTCGGTGGCCAGCCCGACCGCCGCGGCCGCCGAACGGTGCGCGAGCACGGGCGTCAGGCGGGTCAGCGTCGTCGCGAACGCGAACACCTCCGCGTCCACGGTCACCGCCAGCGCGCGCATGAGGTGCAGGTAGGCCGACGCCTGCGCCTGCATCGACTGGCTGACGTCGCAGAGCATGACGACGCGCCGCGACCGGACGACCGGCCGCTTCCTGGCTAGCCGGAACGGCTCCCACCCGGTACGGCGCGAGCGTGCCAGTGTCGCCCGCACCGCGATCGCGCGTCCCCTCGGCGACACCCGGAACCTCCGGGCGCGCCGGGTCGGCCAGTCCGCCGCCGCCTCCTCCAGCCAGCGGCCGAGCAGCTCGCACTCCCGATCGCCGAGCTCCTCGAACGGAACGTCGGCCAGCCCCTCGGCGTCGCTCGGCAACAGCTCGGGCACCGCCGTCGAGCCGTCCGGACCCTCGGCCCCGGCGACCACCGCCGGAAGTGTCGTCCACGGCAGCCCGCCCGCGTCGTCACCGCCCGCCCTGGCGTCCGGCAAGGGGACGAACGCGTCATCCGAGCCGTTCGTCCTGGCGAGCGGCCGACGCCGGGCATGCGGGTCGAGCGCCGGGCCCACGGAATCGAAGATCGCCGCGAACGCCTCGTCGAAGATCTCGATCTCGGAGTGCCGTCGTACCAGGCTGATGCGGGCCGCCCAGTACAGCTCCGGCAGCGACCTGGGCTGAGCCACGTCGAGCGCTCGGACGAAGTCCTCGACGCCGGTCAGCCCCACAGGCACGCCCCGCTGCCGCAACCGCACGGCGAGCGAGGCGGCGAAGGCGGCCCGGTCGACGCCCGGCAGCATCGCCGGGCGCGTGGGGCGGCTACCCGACAAGGTTCCAGACGACGATCACGGCCACGACGACGACCACGATCCCGACGACGAGCGGTATCACCCTCTTGTACACGGACGCGCCCGCGACGGTCATGATGTCCAGCGGCTCCACCTCGTCCTGCTCGATGACCCGCTTCCCCCCAGCCGACGCCCCCGCAGAAGCGGCGGCGGACGACTCGGCCGGCACGGTCGCGGCGTCCGCCGCCGAACCGCCGGACGCCGCATCAGAACCGGCACCTGACGCATCGACCAGCGCGGTCGCGTCATCGGCGGGGGCCGGCGCGTCGGCATCATCCGCCGAGGCAGGCTGCCCGCCGGATTCACCCGCCCCCTCAGCGGACGCATCGAGGGACGACGACTCCGGAGCCGACGTAGGCGACGCCTCCGCCGACGGGGCGACCGGCGTGGTGGCGGTGTCAGCGGCGGCCAACGCAGCGGCATCATCCGCCGAGGCCGACGCGGCCGGCGTGTCGCCAGTGGACACGGTCCCCGACGCGGCGGCGGGCGCGTCGGCCGGCGTGTCGCCGCCTTCAGTGGCGGGCGCGGCCGACTTCTCGGGCGAGTCGGCGGCCGGGGCGGGGGTGGTGAGTTTGGCTTCGAGGCAGGCGACGAACTGGGCGAGGAGCTTGGCGGAGACCTCCTTGATCATGCCGCTGCCCAGCTGGGCGACCTTGCCGGAGATCTTGAGGTCGGTGTTCACGGTGACCACGGTGCGGTCGCCGTCGGCGCGAAGCTGAGCGGTGATGGCGGCGGAGGCGTTGCCCGCGCCCCGGGAGTCGCGTCCCTTGGCGTCGATGACGGCGCGGTGGTTGACGACGTCCTTCTCCAGGAACCTGGCCGTGCCGGAGTACTGCGAGACGACCGGGCCGACCTTCACCTTGATCTTGCCGGTGTAGACCTCGTCCTCCACGCCGGTGAGCTGCGCTCCTGGCATGCAGGGGGCGATCGCCTCCAGGTCCGTGAGCACCTCCCAGGCTCGTTCGACGGGCACGCCGACCGTGAACTCGTTATCGATCTTCATGTGGTGTCTCCTCAGGTCAACTGGTCGAGCGCGGCGGTGATGACATCGCGGTCGTCCAGGGTCTTCGCGACGGTGCTCAGCGTCCGCAGGACGTCCTCCCTGACCAGCTCGGTCGCGCCGAGCGAGGACAGCGCCGAGACCCAGTCGATGGTCTCCGCCATGCCCGGCGCCTTGTCCAGGTCGAAGCGGCGGATCCGGCCCACGAAGTCGGTGGCCGAGCGGATGAGCGCCTCGTTCGCGCTGGGCACCGTCCGGCGCAGGATCTCGACCACGCGCTCGGGGGGCGGGAAGTCGATCCAGTGGTAGAGGCAGCGCCTGCGCAGCGCGTCGTGCAGGTCGCGGCTGCGGTTGGAGGTCAGGACGACGACCGGGCGGCGTTCGGCGGTGAACGTGCCGAGTTCGGGGATGCTGATCGACGCCTCGCCGAGGAACTCGAACAGCAGCGCCTCGAACTCGTCGTCGGCGCGGTCGATCTCGTCGATCAGCAGCACGGGCGGCTGCGGCCCGCGGTGCCTGATGGCCTGCAGGATGGGGCGTTCCTGGAGGAAGTCCTCGGTGAACAGGTCGGCGTCGTTCAGCCGGTCGTGACGCGCCTCGGCCAGGCGGATGGCCAGCATCTGCCGCTGGTAGTTCCACTCGTACAGGGCCTCGCCGGCGGTCAGTCCCTCGTAGCACTGCAGCCGGATGAGCGGGGTGGCCAGCGCGCGGGCCAGCGCCTTGGCGGCCGTGGTCTTGCCGACTCCGGGTTCGCCTTCCAGCAGCAGCGGCCGGCCGAGGCTGAGCGCGAAGAACAGCGCCGCCGCGGTGCCGTCGTCGACCAGGTAGTCGATCTCGTCGAGGCGGCGCCGGATGTCGTCGGCCCCGGTGAACGCAGGGCTCGTGAGGCCGCCGCTTTCCTCCACTTCCTTACCGTCCTGCCGCCTGCGCGAAGTGATCGCGGCATCCCGTGCCGCAGAACCAGACGTCCTCGCCGTCCACGACCAGGTGCGGCGTGCCCGTGGAGACGGCCACGCTCATCCCGCACACGGGGTCGACCGCGAGCACGGGCGCCCCGGCCGCACCCGCCGGCGCTCCAGCCGGGTCGGACACCTCGGCCGGAGCGGGCGAACCGGCCGGAGCTGACGAACCGACCAAAGAGGGCGAACCAACCGGAACGGATGAACCGACCGAAGAGGGCGAACCGGCCGGAGCTGACGAACCGGCCGAAGGGGCCAGGCCGGGTGAACCCGCCGGAGCGAGGTCGCCGGTGCGGAGGGCGGCGACGATCTCGGCGAGGATCGACAGGGCGATCTCCGGTGCCGTGCGGGCGCCGATCCGGAGGCCGGCCGGCGAGTGGACCCGCCGCCGCTCGTCGTCCGTCAGGCCCATCTCGTCCAGCACCGCGGTGCCGCGCCGGTGGCTGGCCACGAGGCCGATGTAACCGGCGCCGGCGTCGAGGGCGGCCCGGATCGCGGTCTGTTCGTCGCGACCGTGGCTGGCCACGACGGCCGCCGCGGCGCCGGTGGGCGACTGCCCGTCCGCGGCGCGTCGTACGGCGAAGTCGACCGTCGCGGCCAGGTCGGCGAGTCTGACGGCGATCGGCGAGTCGCCCGACACCCAGAGCACGGGCGGCGGCAACAACGGCTGCAGGAAGATCTCCAGGGCGCCGCCGGACAGGCAGGGGTTCACCACGACCCGCGCGCCCGGCGAGTCGGGGAAGTCCTGCTCGTCGGAGGGCAGCACGCGCAGCAGGACGGTGCGGCCGTCCTGGAGCGCGCCGAGAGCGGCGGTGCGGACCGAGCTCTCGGCGCACTGGCCGCCGACGAACCCCTCGATGGACCCGTCGGGCAGGATGATCGCGTCGTCGCCCGGGCTGACCGCCGTCGGCAGCTGCGCCCGGACCACGACCGCGTGGACGAAGGGAACCCGGTCGGCGACCAGCTCCTCCATCCGTTTGGTGGACTGCATCGCGTCTTTCCTGTCAGATCGGCGGCGCCGGGACGCCGCGCATGGCGTCCCACACCCGCGAGGGGGTGAGCGGCATGTCGGCGTGGCGGATGCCGTACGGCTTGAGCGCGTCGACGACCGCGTTGACGATCGCCGGCGGGGAGCCGACGGTGGCCGACTCGCCGACGCCCTTGGCGCCGATGGGGTGGTGCGGTGAGGGGGTGACCGTGAAGCCCGTCTCCCAGTCGGGGACTTCCAGCGAGGTGGGGATGAGATAGTCCATCAGGGATCCGCCGAGGCAGTTGCCGTCCTCGTCGAACGCGATCATCTCCATCAGCGCCATGCCGACGCCGTCGGTGAGGCCGCCGTGCACCTGGCCTTCGATGATCATCGGGTTGATCCGGGTGCCGCAGTCGTCGACCGCGATGAACCGGCGCACCTTGACCTGGGCGGTGCCGGGGTCGATGTCGACGACGCAGATGTAGGCGCCGTGCGGGTAGGTGAGATTGGAGGGGTTGTAGCAGATCTGCGCCTCCAGGCCGCCCTCGATGCCTTCGGGCAGGTCTCCGGCGCCGTGCGCCCGGAACGCGATCTCCTGGATGGTGACCGACTTGGACGGGTCGCCCTTGACGTGGAAGGAGCCCTTGCTCCAGTCGAGGTCGGCGACCGACACCTCCAGCATGCCCGAGGCGATGATCCGGGCCTTGTCGCGGACCTTGCGGGCGACCATGGCCGCCGCCGCGCCCGACACCGGCGTCGAACGGCTGCCGTAGGTGCCGAGGCCGAAGGGCGTCTGGTCGGTGTCGCCGTGGACCACCTCGATGTCGTCCGGCGGGATGCCGATCTCCTCGGCCACGATCTGCGCGAACGTGGTCTCGTGCCCCTGTCCCTGGCTCTGCACCGACAGCCGGACGACCGCCTTGCCGGTGGGGTGGACGCGCAGCTCGCAGCCGTCGGCCATGGCGAGGCCGAGGATGTCCATGTCCTTGCGCGGCCCGGCGCCGACGGCCTCGGTGAAGAACGCGACCCCGATGCCCATGAGCTCGCCGCGCTCGCGCCGCTCGGCCTGCTCCTTGCGCAGCTCGTCGTAGCCGGCGATCCGCATGGCCTCGCGCATGGTGGGCTCGTAGTCGCCCGAGTCGTACACCCAGCCGGTCTTGGTCGTGTAGGGGAACTGGTCGGGCTGGATGAAGTTCTTCATCCGGAGCTCGACCGGGTCCATCTTCAGTTCGTACGCCAGGCAGTCGACGATGCGCTCGACCAGGTAGACGGCCTCGGTGATGCGGAACGAGCAGGCGTAGGCCACGCCGCCGGGCGCCTTGTTGGTGAAGACGGCCGTCATCTTGCAGTAGGCGGCCTCGATGTCGTAGCTGCCGGTGAAGACGCCGAAGAAGCCCGCGGGATATTTCGTCGGCGCGGCCACGCCGTTGAAGGCGCCGTGGTCGGCCAGCACGTTGGTGCGGATGGCCAGGATCTTGCCTTCCCTGGTGGCCGCGATCTCGCCGCGCATGATGTAGTCGCGGGCGAAGCCGGTGCTGGTGAGGTTCTCGGCGCGGTCCTCCACCCACTTCACCGGCTTGCCGGTCACGATCGAGGCGACGATCGAGCAGACGTAGCCGGGGTAGATCGGCACCTTGCCGCCGAAGCCGCCGCCGATGTCGGGCGAGATGACCCGGATCTTGTGCTCGGGCAGCCCGGCGACCAGCGCGTAGAGGGTGCGGTGGGCGTGTGGCGCCTGGGTGGTCGACCACAGGGTGAGCTTGCCCTCGACCCGGTCGTAGTCGGCGACGGAGCCGCAGGTCTCCATCGGCGCGGGGTGCACGCGCGGGTAGACGAGGTCCTGGGACACGACGACGTCGGCCGAGGCGAACACCGCCTCCGTCGCCGCCTCGTCGCCGGTCTCCCAGTCGAAGCAGTGGTTGTCGGCCTTGCCCTCGAGGTCGTCGCGGATGACGGGGGCTCCGGGGTCGAGTGCCGTACGGGCGTCGATCACCGGGTCGAGGACGTCGTACTCGACGTCGATCAGTTCGAGGGCGTCGCGGGCGGAGTAGCGGTCCTCGGCCACCACGAAGGCGACCTCCTGGCCCTGGAAGCGGACCTTGTCGGTGGCCAGCACGGCCTGGACGTCGTTGGACAGGGTCGGCATCCAGGCCAGGCCCTGCTCGGCCAGGTCGGCGCCGGTGACGACGGCCTTGACCTTGGGGTGCGCCTGCGCGGCGCTGACGTCGATGCCGACGATCCGGGCGTGCGCGACCGGGGAGCGCAGGATGGCGAGGTGCAGCATGCCGGGCAGTTGCACGTCGTCGACGTAGCGGCCCCGGCCGCGGATGAAGCGCGGGTCCTCCTTGCGCAGCATCCGGCCGTAGCCGAGCGGCTTCTGGTCGTTGTTCTCGAACCCGGCGGGCCGGTGGTCGGTCGCGGTCATGGCGTGGCTCCGCTGGTGACGTCGGTGGCGGACTCCTGGGTGGCTGCCTCCTGGGCGGCGGCCCACTGCACGGAGCGGACGATGCTGGCGTAGCCGGTGCAGCGGCAGATCTGTCCGGAGATCGCCTCGCGGATCTCACCTTCGGAGGGGTCGGGGTTGCGGTCGAGCAGCGCCCTGGCCGTCATCATCATGCCGGGGGTGCAGAACCCGCACTGCAGGCCGTGGCACTCCATGAAGCCGCGCTGGACGGGGTCGAGCTCGCCGTCGCGCTCCAGCCCTTCGACGGTGCGCACCTCGTGGCCGCCGGCCATGGCCGCGAGCACGGTGCACGACTTGACCGGTTCGCCGTCGAGCCACACGACGCAGGTGCCGCAGTTGCTGGTGTCGCAGCCCCAGTGGGTGCCGGTCAGTCCGAGGTGGTCGCGCAGGAAGTGGATGAGGAGCAGCCGCCCCTCGATCTCCCTGGTGACCTCCTCGCCGTTGACGTTCATGGATACGTGCATGTCACACCCTCCCGTTGAGCCGGGCGACGGAGCGGCGCAGGGCCCGCCTGGTGAGCTCCATGGCGAGATGGCGTTTGTAGTCGGCGCTGCCGCGCATGTCGGTGGCGGGGCTGCAGTGCTGGGCGGCGAGGTCGCCGGCCAGCCGGTAGACCTCTTCGGACGGCTCCCGGCCGCGCAGCGCCTCGGAGACCGCGGGCAACCCGGTGGTGTTGGGGCCGACCGCGGCGAGGCCGACGCGGGCGTCGGAGATGACGCCGTCGTCCAGCCAGACGGCCGCGCCGGCGGACACGATCGCCCAGTCGCCCGCGCGCCGCTCGACCTTCTCGTACGCGCTGGACCCGTTGCGCCGGATGGGGACGCGGATCTCGACCAGCATCTCGGCGTCGCCGACCGCGGTCTCGTAGGGGCCCCGGTGGAACTCCTCCATGGTGACGACCCGTTCGCCGTCGCGGTTGCGGATCACGCAGCTGGCGCCGAGTGTGGTGCACACCGCGGACAGGTCCTCCGACGGGTCGGCCTGGCAGAGCGAGCCGCCGAGGGTGCCGCGGTTGCGGACGACGGGGTCGGCGATGACGCGCTCGGCGTCGCGGAAGATCGGGAACGTCTCGGCGAGCGCCTCGGACTCCAGCAGCTCGCGGTGCCGGGTCATCGCGCCGATGCGGATCTGGCTCGACTCCACCTTGATGTAGCCGAGCTGGTCGTGCAGATCGTTGATGTCGATGAGGTATTCGGGGGTGGCGAGCCGGAGCTTCATCATCGGGAGCAGACTGTGGCCGCCCGCGACGAGTCTCGCGGAGTCGCCAAGCCGCTCCAGGAGCCCGATCGCGTGATCGACGCTGGTGGCCCGTTCGTACTCCAATGGCGCTGGAACCTGCATCCAACACCTCCCTCGCTGGTCGTGGGAGCCAAGTGGGCCCAAGTGGACCGCCACCGGGCAGCGATGTCAACGGCCACCTAAGGTTTCACTTAATGAGGTCGGCCAGCACCTTGCACAGACCCGACCTAGCGGGAAAAGTCGTCACCGGTCACCGACGTGAGACGCGACCGGACAACCGCGGCCGGGTCGAGTCGGTCCTGGCGATCACGCCGCTGGTGTCGATGCTGGCCGTCTTCGCCGACGGCCGGGCCGACCGCCGGGCTGACCACCGGCCCGGCGCCGGGCCGACCGCCGGCCGACCGCCGGCTGACGGCCGGGCCGAAGACACGGCACGGCCCGGCGGCCGGGAAGGCCGCCGGGCCGTGCGCCCGCTACAACACCCGCTACAGCACCGCTCCGGTGCCCTCCCGAGACCGGGGGGTCCGCACCTTGGGCGGCTCGGGCGGCGGCTGCTTGCTGAACCGCTCCAGCTCGATCGCCAGCGGCCCGGCCACGAACGACGAGGACGCCGTACCGGCCACGATGCCGATGATGAGCGCGATGGCGAAGTCCCGCAGCGAGTCACCGCCGAAGATGGCCAGCGCGGCCAGGATGAACAACGCGCCCAGGCCGGTGTTGACGGTGCGCGGCACGGTCTGCAGGATCGCGCTGTTGACGACCTGCCCGAACGGCGCCTTGCGTTGCAGGCCCCACATCTCCCGCACCCGGTCGAACACCACCACCTTGTCGTTGACCGAGTAGCCGATGATGGTCAGCATCGCCGCCAGGAAGACGCCGTCGATCGGCTTGCCCAGCCAGGCGAAGGCGCCGACGACGGCGGCCGTGTCCACCACCAGCGCCAGCACCGCGGCCGTGCCGAACGTCCACCTGAACCTGACCGCCAGATACAGCAGCTGAGCCGCCAGCGCCACGCCCAGCGCGATGAGCGCGTTGCGGCGCAGCTCCTCGCCCAGGCTGGGGCCGATCAGCTCGTCACGCTGCTTGGTCACGTCGCCCACCTCGCCGTCGAGCGCCTTCTCGATGGCGACCACGTCGTCGGAGCTGATCTGCCCGGTGCGCACGGAGATGGCGTCACCCGACGACTGCACGACCGCCGTGGGATGGCCGGCGTCGGCCACGATCTGCCGCGCCGTCTCGGCGTTCACCGACTGCTGGGTGGCGAACTCGACGATCCGGCCACCGGTGAACTCGACCCCGAAGTTCAGGCCCTGGAAGGAGAGCCCGGCCACGGCGGTGGCGAGCACCGCGACGGAAATGGCCAGCCAGAGCCGGCCGCGCCGCATCAGGTTGAAATTGCGTCTGGTGATCCAGGTCCGGACCCGGCCCACGTTGCCGAGCCCCGACATCTTGGGGCCGACCCGGCTGATGATCAGCTGGGTGAGCGCCCGGGTGATGATCATCGCTGAGATCAGCGAGGCGAGCACACCGATGGCCAGCGTCACTCCGAAGCCGCGCACCGGCCCCGAGGCCAGCCAGAACAGCAGGCCCGCCGCCACCAGCGTGGTGATGTTGGAGTCGGCGATGGCGCTCCAGGCGTTCTTGAACCCGCGGTCCAGGGCCGATCTCAGCCCCCGGCGGGGCGCTTCGGCGTACTCCTCCCTGGCTCTTTCGAAGACCAGCACGTTGGCGTCCACCGCCATGCCGATGGCCAGCACGAAGCCGGCCAGACCGGGCAAGGTGAGCGTCGCCCCCAGGGCGACGAGCGCGGCGTAGGAGATCAGTCCGTACGCGGCCAGCGCGATCGCGGCCATCAGGCCGACCAGGCGGTAGATCGCGATGATGAACAGCGCCGTCAGGATCACGCCGGCGATGCCCGCCTTGGCGCTGGCCTCGATGGCCTCCGAGCCGAGCGTGGGGCCGACGGTCCGCTGCTCGATCAGCTCCAGCGGCACGGGCAGCGCGCCACCCTTGATCAGGATGGCCAGGTTCTGCGCCTCCGCCGAGCTGAAGGAGCCGGTGATCTGGGTGGTGCCGCCGGGGATGCCGCCACGGCAGGGCACGGACGGGTCCACCTGCGGCGAGGAGATGATCTCCTTGTCGAGCACGATCGCGACCCGGCGCTTGGGATCGCCGACCGCCTCGCAGGCGGCGGCGCCGGTCAGCTTCTGCCAGGCGGCGGCCTCACGGAAGTCGACGGTGACGAACCAGCCGGGCCCCATCTGGGGGTCGGTCACCCCGGCGGCGTCGGTCACCCCGTCGCCGGTGATCGCGGCCGGCCCGAGCGAGAGCCGCTGCCCGGACTCGTCCGCCACCGCCTCCTTGTCGTCGGGCTTGGCCTCGCCGAGGACGGGGTGGAAGGTGAGCTGCGCGGTGCGGCCGATCACCTCGGCGGCCTGGCGCGGGTCGAGCACGCCGGGCAGCTCCACGATGATCCGCTGCTCGCCGGACCGGACCAGGGTGGGGTCGACGACGCCGAGCGCGTCGGCCCGGCGCCGGAGCACGTCCAGCGCGCGGTCGGTGGCCTCGGAGTCGGCCTTGACCGTCGGGGTGTCGCGGGTCTCGAAGACCAGCTGGGTGCCGCCGCGCAGGTCGAGACCGAGGCGCGGCGACATGGTGAAAGCGATCAGGAATGCGCTGGCCACGATGACGCACGCGACCAGCGCGCGCCACAAAGGCGCACGTGACATGGGACCCTCCACGGGCTTCGGAAGAGAAGAAGGACGTCAGCGCGTCGTGGAGGGTGGTGCGCGTGCGGGGGCGACCCGGTGGCTCGGTTGCGCGGGGACGACCTCGACGGCCGGCCCGGCCGTCACGGGCCGCGGATCCCTGGCATGCCCGGTGGCGACGGGCAGCACGGCGATGGCGCCGGCCACGGCGTGCCCGCCCGTGTGGGCGTGGACCCTGGGCACACCGTCGTCGTGGAAGAGGCCGCCCAGCGCGTAGTCGGTGTGCCAGACGCCGACCGGCGCGGAGACGACCTGGCCCGCGGGAACCGCCGGATTGGTGTGCGCGCCGACCAGAACGAACATGGACAGCAGGAGGAGGACCGCGGCAGGCAGCCTGGTGCGCATGATCCTCCTTCGAGTGGTCCGGCCAACCGTACCCCGGCCGTCAATCTACCCGCGGGATTTACCCACATGGCTTTCCGCGCGGGCTGGGCTATGGTGAAGACTATGGGCAGGTCGTGGCAGGTTCCACGTAGGTCCACCGCCTTCTCGCTCGCGGTGGGCCTCCTTCTGCTGTCCATGTTCCTGGCCGCGTCCAGCCCGGCCTGGCCCGGGGGCGACCCCTCGCGCCGGTCCGCCGACCTGATCGGGTCCGGCGACTGGATCGCCCAGCCGTCGAGCATGCCGTCGGCCTTCGCCGGAGCGCGCGAGCATCTGCCCGCCCTGTGGCCGCTGATCCGCCGCACGTCGCGGGAGGCGCCCGGTCTTCCGCTGCCGACCTCCACGGGCACGGACACCGACTCGATCCGCAGCCCTCAGCAGTTCGCCTACCGCTCCGCGGACTCGCGCAGCCCACCGCTGATCTAACCGTTCCGCCCACACCTTCACGCCCGCTCAGGCCCCATGGCCGGCGGGCTCTTGAGCATGCTCGGGCGCACCCGGACACCAGGCGGGCCCGCATGCGCTGCTCAGCCCGGCATTCGTCATGCCCACCCCGAGGCCCCCACCGGCCTCGTCGGGGTGTGGCTCCCTTCGCAGGCAAGGAGCCGATGTCGCCATGGCGGACATCAGATCAGTCCACACGCTCATAAAAGATCACGAGCGGCATCCGCGAGCCGCGCTATGAACGACCACCGCCCACCACCGGGAGGCAGTTACGCCGCCCTCGACCTCGGCACCCTGCGGACCAGGTCGCTCGTGTCGGGCAGCCTCGCGATCTCCGACCGGGCCTCGTCCGTGCCGGCCGTGGACGTGTCGCCCGACCTCGACACGGTGTGGCCGATCCGGCACGGCATGGTCGTCAGCATGGGCGCCTGCCACCGGCTGGCGAACACCGTGCTGCGTGAGGCGATGCCGCACGACGCCTGGCCGCTCGAACGGGTGATGCTCGGCGTGCCGGTGGCGGCGACGAAGGTCGATCGCCGTGCCGCCCAGGCGGCCGTCGCCAGGGCGGCGGCGTGCCCGGTCGTGCTCGTGGAGGAGCCGCTGGCGGCGGCCGTCGGCAGCGGAATGGACATCACCGACCCGCGTCCGCAGCTGCTGCTGGACGTGGGCGCCGGCATCATCGAGGCCGTCGTCATCCGCGACGCGGCCATCGCCGACGCCGGGGCCCTGCAGATCAGCGCCAGTCTCGACGCCGGGCTGCCCGCCCATGTGCTGGACGCGGTCACCGACCTGGTCGCCGACCTGGTGCGGCGGTTGCCTGCGCACCTGAGGCCCGCCGCGAGGGAAGGCGGCCTGCTCCTCACCGGCGGCGGGGCCGGGCAACCGGAGCTGGCGCGCCGGCTCTGCGCGGGCCTGCGCGTCACGGTCAACCCGGCGCTGGAGCCCGCGCACGCGACCATCCGCGGCCTGGCCCGCCTGTGCCTGCTGCCCGCCCTGGCGGCCCAGGTGGCCGCACTCACCGGCTGAGACTTACCTTCCGAAAGGACGACATTCACATGACCACCAAGCTCAGCAGCATCCAGATCCAGACCCTGCGCGAGGAACTGCAGGAGCAGTTGCAGCGCCGCGTCACCCAGCTGGACAGCCTCAAGTCCTCGGCGGACAGCGGCAACGGAGCCGACCAGGGCTGGCAGGACCTGATGGCCGCCATCACCGCGACCGACCGGGCCATCAACGAGACCCAGCAGGCCCTGGACCGGCTCGACGACGGCAGCTACGGCCATTGCGCCCACTGCGAAGCCGCCATTCCCTACGAGCGGCTGAAGATCCGTCCGCTGTCGCGCTACTGCATCGCCTGCCAGCGTCGGCACGAAGCCGCCGCCTGACCGGCCCGGGCGGCGGGCCGCCCGCGAACCGGGCGGCCGCCCGCCCACGCGTTCGCCGCCCGCCCTGCGCCCGATGCGTAACGGACCGTTTCTAGACCGTTTCCGGGGAATAGTCCCGGTCTCCGCAGGCAAAGCCTCAAGACATCCGACTTCATTTGGGGTGTTCTGCGATGATCTCTGCCCGGCGACTGCTCGGCCGGCTGGCCTATGGTTCCCGCTACAACGACATGCCCTGGGGGCAGCGGGTCTACGTGCGTCCTGGCGAACGGTTCATCCGCCAGGCTCAGTGGTGGTGGCGGATCCGGCGGGCGCCGGTCATGTCCCTGGAGGAGTACGGGGCGACGAGGGAGCTCGGCGAGATCGAGGAGTTCCTGAGCTGCATGATGTGCGGCGAGCCACGGCAGCAGCCCCTGTTCGAGCCCACCGGCGGCAAGGGCTGGCGCTACCACGTCGTCCGGTGCCCGTCGTGCGGGTTCCTCTACCGCAATCCCAACGTGCTGCCGGAACGGCTCGGCGATCTCTACTCCTCGGGCTACAGCGGCTTCCTGACCGGCGCGTACGCGGCCAACCGGCAGCGCCGCTACAAGCTGACCATGGAGGCGTTCGCCCCGGTGTTCGACCACGGGGAGGGCCGGCGGCTGCTCGACTTCGGCTCGGGGGTCGGGTTGTTCCTGGAGCTGGCCGAGCAACGCGGGTTCGACGCGTGCGGGGTGGACCTGTCGCCCGACTCCGTCGCGCAGGCCAACGAGCGGCTCACCCGGGCCCGCGCCTACCACGGGACGCCCGAGGAGGTGCCGGAGATCGCCAGGGGCGGGTTCGACGTCATCACGCTCTGGTCGGTGCTCGCCCATCTGCCGAGGCCGCTCGACGACTTCCAGAGGTTCCGCGACCTGCTCGCCCCGGGCGGCGTGCTGCTCATCCTGACCGTCAACGCCCGGTCGCTGCTGCTCAAGGCCTACGGCTCGACGTGGAGCGGCTTCACCAAGAACCACCTGATGTTCTACTCCTCCGACACGCTCCGGACGCTGCTCCGCCGTACGGGATTCGCGGGGGTCGCGTACGCCCCGCACTACGGCGACACGATCGAGGCGGGCACCGCCCGGCTGCCCGGCCCGCTGCAGTGGCGCCTGCGCCGCGCGGTCGACGCGAGCGACGGCGGCAACATGATGCGCGCGCTGGCCTTCGCCGACGAGACGGCGATCGCCCGCTGGGGCGACGGCTTGACGGTCCACCGGTTGCGGGAGGCCGGCCTGCCGCCCGCAACGCCGCCGGATTCGGGGGACCTGCGCGACTCCAGCGAGATGGCGACCTAGGCGGAGCGCCACCCGGGGCTCAGAGGTGCAGCCGGCGATGCGCGGGGCCGTGCCATTCGGCCAGCAGGACCGTGGCGTCGTCGTCGAGTTGGTCCTTGTGATATTTCATGATGCTCTTGATCAGCCGCCGCAGCGTCTCCGGGACGGGCAGGCTGGCGGAGCTGTGGCGGACCATGAAGTCGACGAGCCTGTGCAGGCCGAACTCGCTGCCCACACGGCCTCCCGCCTCGATGATGCCGTCGGTGAAGAACAGCACCCGGTCGCCCGGCTCCAGTTGCTCCTGGCAGAGGGTGACGGGCAGGCCGAGGTCGAGGCCCAGCGGGTGGGAGGGCGGGCACTCCAGGACGGTGGCCCAGCGGCCGCCGCGGATGACCACCGGCGGGTGGTGTCCGCGGTTGACCCAGGAGAGCTGGCCGGTGCGCACGTTCAGCTCGGCCATGATCGCGGTGACGTAGCGGGCCATTCGCCCGAACTCGGCGATCAGCACGCTTTCGATCGCCTCGCTGTTGGCGATCAGGTCCATGTCCCGGCGGCGGTGGTTGCGGCAGGCCGCCATGGCCAGGCTGGCGGTCAGCCCGGCGGCGACGTCGTGCCCCATGGCGTCGAAGACCGCCAGGTGAGCGATGTCCCCGCCCAGGGCGTAGTCGTAGGCGTCGCCGCCCACCTCGTAGGCCGGCTCCATGACCGCCGCGATCGTCACGTCCTCGGTGGCGAACGTCAGCGGCGGTGTCAGCTGCCACTGCATCTCGGCCGCGACGTGCATCGGGCGCGAGCGGACCAGCCGGGCGTAGGAGTCGCTGTGGGTGCGCAGGCTGACCAGCATGAGCGCCACCAGTGAGGCGAGGTGGCGCATGGCGTCGCCGACGCTCTCACCCGGCTCGGCGACTCTGACCTGCAGCACTCCCAGCCGCTCGGTCCCGTTCAGCAGCGGCACCCACCAGCCGGCCTGCCCTTGCTCGGTGACCGGCATGGGGAGCACTCGCACCTCCTGGAACGCCCGCCCGGCCAGCGTGGCCTCGACCCGCAGCTCGGCCGGCCGCCCTCCGGTCGCCTCGTGCGCGTCTTCGCCGCGTCCGGTCAGCAGGCGCAGCACGTTCTGCTGCAGGTCCACGAGGTAGACGCTCACCTCGCTGAGGCCCGCGAGCACGGCGTGCTTCTGGACGAGCTCCGGCAGACGCTCCAGCGTCGCCAGGTGGCTGTCCTCCAGCAGTTCCGCCAGCATGTCCAGCACACCGTTGTCGGCGATCATCGCCTTCGTCCTTCCGCTGGTCGTACCTCCGGGCCCCCTACCCTGGGCGAGCCTGACCATCCTGCGGCCCTGTTGCGCGAAATGTTCGTTTACTCCCATTCGGATAGATAATGGGACAAGCTTTCCATCAAACGATTGACCGGGCTTCGGCACGGGAACTACCTTCTCGACATGACATCTGCCGACAACCGCGGGCAAGTCGCCCTAATCCTGAAGGTCGCCACGCAACTGTTCGCGGCACTCGGTTACGACGGCACCTCCACCCGGGCGATAGCCGACGCGGCAGGTCTGAACATCGCCACCGTCAACTACCACATGGGCGGCAAGCGCGAGCTCTACCTGGCCGTGATGGAGCGCGCCCACCAGGCCGAACGGTCCATGCTGGAGGCGTCCCTGGCCAACCTGTCGGACGCGGACCCGGTCATCGCGATCCACCGGGTGGTCGACGACTACATCGACTTCTGCGTGGAGAACCCCGAGGTGCCCGCGCTGTGGATGCACCGCTGGCTGTCCGACGCCAGGGACGTCACCGAGCTGGAACGGCAGTACGTGCAACCGCTGCACTCCGCGGTGACGAGGGCGCTGCGGCCCGCGGTCGTCGACGGGGTGATCGACCGCGCGGTCGACCTGGAATACGCCGTGTGGACGGTCATCTGGTGCGTGCACGGCTTCGCCAAGGGCGGCGTGCTGGACGAGGAGGGCGACCGCCGGGCCGGCGACGACCGGCTCGAACTGCGCCGCTTCCGCGCCCACACGCACCAGATGGTGCACCGCATGCTCCTCCTGCCCGGTGACATCCCTTGAGCACTGCCGTTCGCCGTCTGGTACGGCCGGCTCGCCCGAGTCATGGAACTCGGCGGAGCGAAAGAGCTCGGCGGGCGAAAGAGAACGTCGGAGTGAAGGAGAACACGTGAACCTGCCCGACACCGGCGCGACCGTCGAGGAGCTGCTGGCGGAAGTCGCCCGGCTCAAGGAGCACGACCTGCCCGTACGGGGCGGCCAGGTCACGGCCTACGTCTACGACACCGGGCGTGGCGAGGTGCACGAGGCGGCGGCCCGCGCCTACTTCGAGATGCTGGAGGTCAACTGCCTGGACCCGACCGCCTTCCCCAGCATCGTCGAGATGGAGAAGCAGGTCGTCGGCGCGGTGGCCGACCTGCTCGGCGGCGGCCACGGCGTCTTCACCAGCGGCGGCACCGAGTCGATCATGCTGGCGGTGAAGGCGGCCCGCGACGCGGCCCGGCGCGACCGGCCCAACCTGGTGCTTCCCGTCACCGCCCATCCCGCCTTCCACAAGGCGGCGCACTACCTGGGGGTGGCCGTCCGCCCGGTGCCGGTGGACCTCGGGACGTACCAGGTCCTGGTGCCGGCGGTCAAGGAGGCGATCGACGAGGACACCGTGCTGGTGGTCGCCTCCGCGCCCTCCTACCCGCAGGGTGTCGTCGACCCGATCGAGGAGGTCGCCGCCGTGGCCGCCGCCGCGAACGTGCCCTGCCACGTCGACGCGTGCGTGGGCGGCTGGCTGCTGCCGTGGCTGCGCGAGGCGGGCGCGGACGTGCCGCCGTTCGACCTGTCGGTGCCCGGCGTCACCTCGCTCTCCTGCGACCTGCACAAGTTCGGCTACGCCCCCAAGGGCGCCTCGGTCCTGCTGTTCGCCGACCCGGCGATGCGGCGTAAGGCGTACTTCGCCTCGGCGGCCTGGCCCGGTTACACGATCATCAACGCCACCGTGCAGAGCTCCAGGTCGGCCGGGCCGCTCGGCGGCGCGTGGGCCACCCTGCGCGCGCTGGGGCGGCAGGGCTACGTGGAGCTCGGGCGGGCCACGCTGCGCGCCGCCACCCGGTTACGGGAGGGCATCGCCGAGATCCCCGGACTGGAGGTGCTCGGCCGGGGGGACTCGTCGCTCATCGCCTTCCGCGGCACCGACGTGGACGTGTTCACGCTGGCCGACGAGGCCCGCGCCCGCGGCTGGTTCCTGCAGCCGCAGCTGTCCTACGCGGGCATCCCGGCCAACCTGCACATCACGGTGACCGGCGTGACGCTGGCCGGGGTCGAGGCGATGCTCCAGGTGATCGCCGAGTCGGCCGAGGCGGCCCGGCTGCGCGGCCCGGCCGAGCTTCCCGAGGGGCTGGTCGACCTGATCGCCGGGCTGGACCTGGACGCCCTGGACGACGCCACCTTCGCCGAGCTCGCCGCCTCCGTCGGCGTGGACCTCCGGCCGGGGGCCGGGCAACCGGAGATGGCCGTGGTCAACGCCGTTCTCGACGCCCTTCCGGCCGCGACCCGCGAGGCGATCCTGGTGAGGTTCCTCTCCGTGATCTACCAGTAGGACCGCCGCCGTGAACGACGGGCCGGTGGTCACCTGACCGCCCGCCGCTCACGGATGTAACGACGCAGCACTGGCTTCGAGGCGGGTGAGGCCGAGCCGGTCATCGAGCCCGCCGCCGAGCTCGACTCCGACGAGCGGGTGCCGCCCGACCCGGTCGTCCGGATGGGTGGCCCCACCCCGGTGAGGTGGGGCCACCAGCCGGTCGGCGGTCAGGTGCGGCGCCAGCGCGACTCGCCGAAGCAGTAGCCGGCGAAGAGCAGCAGGCCGAGCGCGATCAGCACCAGCAGCCACGGCCCGACCGGCGTGCCGGCGAACGCCCGGAGCGTGTGGTCCATGCCGCCGGCCTTGTCCGGGTCGAAGGTGATGGCCGCCTGGACGACGAAGATCCCGGCCAGCCCGGCGATCGCGCCGCGGGCGATGTAGCCGGCCATGCCGAGCCGCTCCATCACCGAGCGGGCGCGCGGCGACATCCGGCCGAGCTCGAGCTCCTCGAGGAACTTCTTCTTGATCCCCGAGTGGACCCAGTAGACGCCCAGGCCGATGACGGCGAGCCCGATGAGACCGACGATCAGCTGGCCACCCGGCAGTTCGAGCAGTTTCGCGGTCACGTCCTGCGACTTCTTGTCGTCGGACGTGGCCTTGCCGGCCAGCAGCATCGTCAGCAGCGTGATGGAGACCAGCACGTACACGCCGGTCCGGAACGCCGCCTCGGCGCGGTCAGCGGTTTTGAGACCGCCGAACAGCGCTTCCGTGCCCTGCCACAGCGCCAGGGCGACGAAGCCCACCACCATGATCCACAGGATCACCTCCCCGAACGGCAGGCTCGCCACGGCGGCGATCGCACCGCCCTTGTCGGCCTGCTCCTTGCCGCCGTCAAGGGCGATCTGCACCGCCAGCACCCCGATCAGCGCGTACAGGACCCCGCGGCACGCCAGGCCGACTCTGGCGAGCCGGTCCAGTGCCGGATGGTCGGCTGCCCGGCGTGCCAGGGCCTGCGCCTGGCGTCCGGCCTGCTCCGCAGTGCTCACCGTTCCTCCTCAAGTGTCGGTCAAGGAACCCCAAAGTGCCCCGAAACCGACGTTGTAGGCCTCCGGTGACCGCATCCGACCGCTGACCACGGCGGGAACCCGTCCGGCCGCCCGCGGAGCAGCGCGGGAAAGCGAACGGCGCGCGCTCGCCACGGCACGAAAGAGGGCGGCCACCGGGGTGACCGCCCTCTTCCTTGGAGCCGAGATCAGCCGGCGGACTTCACCGCGATGCGGGCCGCCGCGGCGGCGTCGTCGCGGGCCGGGATGGACCCGAGGTTGAAGGCGTACCTGGCGGTCGAGTCGGCGATCGCGTCGGCGTTGACGTCGAGCGCGGTCGCGTTGACGTTCGCGGTCGTGTCGCACGCCTGGTGGTAGCAGACGTCGTAGGCGACGCCCGCGGTCCCGCCGAACAGGGCCGCCTCCTCGGCCGTCTTGATGCCCTCGGCGCCGGTGAAGATGCCGCCGGAGGGGATGCCGACGGCGATGAACGGACCGTAGTCGGACCGGCCGTCGAAGTCGGTGCCGACGTGGGCCAGGCCGCGGCCGTCGAAGAAGGCTTCGAGCTGCTTCTCGATCTGGGCCGATCCGGGCGGGCCGGCCGGGCTGCCCTCTCCGTCGGAGTCGTCGCCGTCGTACAGCTTGTAGGCGTAGTTGGGCGAGGCCACCATGTCGAAGTTCAGGTAGACCTTGATCCGGTCGCGCTGTGCCTGGGGCAGCTCCTCGACGTACTGGTCGGAGCCGAGCAGGCCGATCTCCTCGGCGGCCCAGAAGGCGAACCTGACCTTGTTCTTGACCGGGAAGTTCTTCATCTGCAGGGCCGTCTCCAGGATGGCCGCGCTGCCCGAGCCGTTGTCGTTGATGCCGGGGCCGACCGGGACGCTGTCGAGGTGGGCGCCCACCATCACGACCTTGCCCGGGTCGCCGCCGCGGGTCTCGGCGATCACGTTGTGGTTGGTGCCCAGCTGCAGCGTGGCGTCGACCTTGAGCCGCACGGTGGTGCCCGGTGTGGCCGCCAGTTCGTTGCCGACCGCGAAGTCGGCGAAGACCATCGGCACGCCGGCCCGCCACTCGCCGATGTCCAGCGGGAAGGCGTCGGTGCGGCCGGGCTGGCCCTCGTTGAAGACGATGATGCCGGAGGCGCCGGCGAACCCGGCGTTGCGGATCTTGGCGGCGAACGCGCAGGTGCCGCGCTGGATCAGGGCGATGTTGCCGGGGACGAAGCCCGCGAAGTCCGACGTCTCGCAACCGCTGGTGGAGGTCGGGGTGGGCGTCGGCGGGAGGGTCAGGTCCACTCCCTGGACCTGGGCCGTCACGTCACCGGCGGGTGAGGGCTGGAAGGTGAAGAAGTCCTCGTTCGGCGCGTAGGTCTTCTGTCCGGGTATCTCCAGCGTGGGCGGGTTGTTCTCGGTCCAGCCCTCGACGAAGTCGATCGGGTCCAGGGTGACCTTGTATCCGGCCTCTCGCAGCTTGTCCGCCACGTAGTCGCGGGAAGCGTCGTAGCCCGGCGTGCCCGCCGCGCGGGTGCCACCGTTGGCGTTGGCGATGGCCTGCAAGGCGTTCAGGTGTTTTGTCACGTTAGTGCCCTTGACCTGCTTCACCAGGAGTTTGGCGAAGCCGTCATCGAGCGATCCGGCGTTGGCCGGACTCGCCAGGGCCAACGGAAGGGCGAGGGCCGCGATCACGGCCGTCACGCCCTTCATGAGGGAAAAGCGCATGTGGATCCTCCAACGACACCAATGCGCTGCAAGATCCCCCGAGACAGCGCTTATTGGAACTTAACCCCACAATCAAGGCCCGGCTAGTGCCCAACCTGTAAGCGGCGACCGGTGCCCGAATCCCCGAAGGTTACGATGATCCGGACATCGGTGAGGAGTTCTTCCCCTCACCGATAGATCCGGCAAACCATCCCAGCCGGTTCCGGCAAGCCGTCCCGGCGCGGGTCAGGGCCGCAGCGGCCCGGTCAGGCGATGACGCGGTAGTAGGTCAGGAATCGGCCGTCGTCGTCGAGGATGTGGAAGGCCAGCGACGGCGGAGTGTCGTAGTCGATGTCGTCGGCGAGACTCTCCCCCGGCTCCCACGGCAGTTTCAGGCTGGAGACCACGCCCGGAGCCGCCCGCAGCGGACGCCCGCCGAAGTCGGAGGCGACCGCCGCGTGGCAGTGGCCGCACAGCACCGCCGCGATGTTCGGATGCCGCCCGACCAGCTCGGCGAGCCGGTCGGGCTCCCGCAGGCCGATGGGGTCGATGCCCGCGTGGTGCAGGGAGATGGGCTGGTGGTGGAAGGCCACGAACACCGGGACTTCGGCCGGGGTGTCGTCGAGCACCTCGGCGAGCCAGTCGAGCGTCTCGTCGGCCAGGTGACCGGCGTCCTCGCCCGGGATGGTGGAGTCGCACAGCGCGTAGACCGCCTTGGGCGTGCGGTGCACCTGGTTGATCGGGGCCGTGCTGGGCGGCTCGTCCAGCAGCACCCGGCGGAACTCCGCGCGGTCGTCGTGGTTTCCCGGGCCGATGAGCGTGGTGTGCCGGAAGTCCAGCAGCTTGCGCGCGTCCTCGTACTCGGCCGCCCGGCCGTGGTCGGCGATGTCGCCGGTGATCAGCACCGCGTCGAAGTCGTACGGCAGGCCGTCGACGAACTCCGCCACCCTGCGCGTCCGCTCGATGCTGCGTGGGGTGCCGTCGAGGTGCGTGTCGCTGAGATGGGCAATAACGATCATGGCCAGATCCTTTCACCCTGGTTCGTCCGGCAAAAGGCGATTCATCCGGCGACGTTCCGCAACTCGCGCAGGTACTCGCGCAGCGGCTTCATCCCGGCCTCGGCCCGGCGCTCGTCCACCCGGGCCTCGTTCTCGATCGGCGTCCGGGGCCGCCACTCGCCCTCCGGCGACATCTCCCACTGGGTGCCGTAGACCTGCGGCCGGCCCTCGGCGACCCGAACCCTGTCCTCGAGGAAGGCCAGCTCGCTCGGCTCGGCGTCGCCCTCGCCCACCGCCTTCCGCATCAGGGCGAGCCCCTTGCGCTGGAACTCGAGGTCGAAATCGGAGTGCTGGACCAGGGCCCACGCCGCCGTGGCGCCGTCCTCGCCGACCAGCGACCAGCCGGGCCAGCCGTACGCGTCGACGATCTGCTTCATGCGCAGGGTGTTGGCCTCCTCCACCCGCCTCCACTGCGCCTCGGGCGCCTCCATGGTCCTGAACGCCTGGTCGCGGTCGAGCATCCGCAAGAGCTCACTCCTCAGCTCCGGCTCACGGGGCGCGGCGCCGCAGGCCGAGACCATCGAGACCGTGAAGAGCGTCACCAGGAGCCACGGCACCATCGCTCGCATGTCGAGTCCTTCTGCCGGAGATCTCACCACGAACCGCCGGAAAACCTCACCACGAAAGTACAGGCGAACCGAAACTCCAGCGAGAGGCGGCTCCCAGGGAATGCCCAGGAATTCTGGGTAACCTCCTTCCGCATGACCTGGCAGACGAGGTTCAACGAGGCACTCGGCAAATACGCGGGTGTCCGTTTCGAGCGGGTCAAGAAGGCGACGCCACCCCCTGAGAGCACGGTCAGGCCGCCCGCGGATCCCGCCACCGACAGACTGCTCACGGAGCCGGTGTTCATCCTGTCACCGGTACGATCCGGCTCCACTCTGCTGCGCGCGATGCTCGACGCGCACCCGCTCCTGCACGCGCCGCACGAGCTGCACGTGCGGCGGCTGACCGTCGGCTTCGGCACGTCCCTGGCGCGCCAGGCGATGAAGGCGCTCGGCCACAACCAGTCCGACCTCGAACACCTGCTGTGGGACCGCGTGCTCCACCGCGAGCTGGCACGCAGCGGCAAGCAGTACATCGTGGACAAGACCCCGGCCAACGCCTTCGCCTACCAGCGCATCGCCACCTGCTGGCCGGACGCGCGCTTCGTCTTCCTGCTGCGCCACCCCGCCTCCATCGCCACCTCCTGGTACGAGGCCGCCCCCGACAAGCGGACCCGTCCGGAGGCCACGGCCGACGCCCTGCGCTACATGAAGGCGGTGCGGCGGGCGCAGAAAGGGCTCACCGGCCTGACCGTGCGCTACGAGAGCCTGACCGCCGATCCCGAGCGCGAGACCCGGGCCATCTGCGAGTTCCTCCGCATCCCCTGGGCTCCCGAGATGCTCGAGTACGGCCGGCCGGACGTAATCCGCAAGGGCCTGGGCGACTGGCAGGACAAGATCCGCTCCGGCACCGTGCAGCCCGGCCGCGACCTCCCGAACCCCGACGAGATCCCCGAGATCCTCAAGCCGATGTGCAGGAGCTGGGGCTACCTGTGAAGATCCGTTACCTGCTGCTGCACGCCTACGGACTGGGCGGCACGATCCGCACGGTGTTCAACCAGGCGGGCGCCATGGCGGCGCTCGGCCACCAGGTGGAGATCGTCAGCGTCATCCGCCGGCGGAACGCTCCACAGTTCGGCCTCGACTCCCGGGTGAAGATCGTGACGCTGGTCGACCAGCGCGAGGGGGTCCTCACCGACTCGCTGGGCCGCAAGGTGTGGCGGCGGCTGCGGGGCAAGATGGTCCCGTGGGGCGAGTTCGCCGCCGAATACTTCACCGAGCGGGTGGAGAAGGCGGTCATCGACTACGTGTCCGGGCTCGGCGACGGCATCCTGGTGACGACCCGGCCGGCGCTCAACCTGATCTCCGCGCGCCGCACCCCGAGGGGCGTCATCCGGGTGGCGCAGGACCATATGAACCTGGCCGCCTATCCCGAGCCGGTCCGCAAGGAGATCGCCCGCCACTACGGCCGCTTCGACGCCGTGGTCGTGCTCACGAAGACCAACCAGCGCGAATACCGCGACCTGCTGCCCCGCACGCCCATCGTGCGCATCCCCAACGCCGTCCACCTGGCCCACGAAACGTCGCGGCAGACCGATCCGATCGTGGTGACGGCCGGCCGGCTGGTCCGGCAGAAGGGCTACGACCTGCTCATCCCCGCGTTCGCCGCCGCCGTCCGGCGCCACCCCGGCTGGCAGCTGCGCATCTTCGGCTCGGGCCCGAAGAAGGACACGCTGGCGTCGCTCGTCGAGGAGCACGGCCTGGCCGACAGCGTCCGGCTGATGGGCCGCACCGAGCGGCTGGACCAGGAGCTGGCGAAGGCGTCGATCTACGCGCTGTCGTCACGCTTCGAGGGGCTGCCGATGGTGATGATCGAGGCGATGGGCCACGCCCTGCCGGTCGCGGCGTTCGACTGCCCGACCGGTCCGCGCGACGTGCTGACGCCCGAGGTCGACGGGCTGCTCGTGCCGCCGGAGGACGTCCACGGGCTGGCCGCGGCCCTCGACCGGCTCATGGGCGACCGGGCGCTCCGTCTGCGGATCGGCGCGGCGGCGGCGCGAACCGCCAGAAACTACGCACCCGACGTCGTGATGCCGGTGTGGGAGGACCTCTTCTCCGAGCTCCTCGCCGGAGAGCCGATCATCGACACCCACTGGACCCGCTAGCCACCGGAGTTCTACCGGCGACATTCCTCGAAATATGCAGTGTTGAAGCGAAATAATCTACATTACTAAGACACATCAGGTACATATGGGGTTTTAGTACACTTTCGAGGAGACTCCTAAAGAAAACGGTGACAGCGACCATATGACGGCAACGCTGATCGATCCCGAGGTTGAGACGGCGAGGCTGGCGGCCGTTCGCCGTTACCGGATCCTGGACACTCCACCCGACGGCACCTTCGACCGGATCGCGTTGCTCGCCTCCCGGATCTTCGGCGTGCCCATGGCCTCGGTGACGATCGTGGACGAGGACCGCGTCTGGTTCAAGGCGCGGACCGGCCTGCCGGAGGGCGTCTCCCAGATCGGCCGCGAGCCGGGGCTGTGCGTGTCGGCGATCCAGCAGCCGGCCCCCTACACCGTGACCGACGCCCTGACCGATCCGCGGACCACCGGCAACCCTGCGGTGCGCGAGCTCGGGGTGCGCTTCTACGCCGCCGCGCCGATCATCACCGCCGACGGCCACCGGCTGGGCACCGTCAACGTGCTGGGCGACCGGCCGCGCGAGGTCACCGACCAGGAGATGCGGACCCTGGCCGACCTGGCCGCCATGGTGGCGGGCGAGCTGGAGCGGCGCCTGTCGGTGATGAACATGCTCGCCCGCGAACGCAGCCTGCGCGAACAGGCCGAGGCCGAACGCCGCCGGCTGGAGCTGCTGACCTCGACGCTGCGCAGGGTGCTGCTGCCCCCGTCGCCGCCGAAGGTGCCGGGGCTGGACATCGCCACCCTCTACCACGTGGCCTCGGCCGACCAGGTGGGCGGCGACTTCTACGACGTGTTCCGCCTGGACGAGGAGCGCTGGGCGTTCTTCCTCGGCGACGTGTGCGGCAAGGGCGCCGAGGCGGCCGTGGTGACCGCCCTGGCCCGGCACACCCTCCGCGCCGCCGCCGTCTACGACGGCGACCCACGGGCCGCGCTGGCCAACCTGAACGCCGTACTGCTCGACGAGTATCTCGGCGCCGATCCCTGCTACTGCACGGTCGTGTACGGCGTGCTCACGTCCGGCCCCGACGGGGTCGAGGTCACCCTGGCCGGCGGCGGGCATCCTCCTGCCCTGGCGGTGCGGGCCGACGGCACCGTCGACGCCCTGCACACCCAGGGCGGCATGCTGGTCGGGCTGCTGCCGGAAGCCCACTTCGCCGTCGCGAGCACCCGGCTGGAACCCGGCGACGGGCTGCTGCTCTACACCGACGGGCTCACCGAGGCCCGCACCCGAGCCGGGCACATGTACGGTGAGGAGAGCCTGATGGGCCTGGCCGCCAAGCTCGCCGGGCGTCCCGCCGAGGCCATGGTGGCGAGGTTCGAGGACACACTGTCCACATTCGGCCCCGGTCTGACCGACGACACGGCCGTCCTGGCCCTGACCGTACCTCCGACCGTGAAAAGGCACTCCCGGTGACCGCACCAGTTCACATGACGCAGGTCTCGGCCGACGCCGCCACAGGGATCTGCGTGCTGTCCCTGACCGGCGAGCTCGACTACATCAACGCCGCGGAGCTCCGCGCCGACATCGAGGCCGTCCTCGCGCCCGAGCACCTCAACCTCGTGCTCGACCTGAGCGGCCTGGAGTTCTGCGACTCCACCGGCATCCGGGTCTTCCTCATCTTCCGCAAGCTCATGCTGGAGCGTGGCGGCTCGATCGCCCTTGCCGGGCTGACCACACGGCTCGAACGCATCTTCCGGATGACCGGCCTGTCCCAGGCGTTCCCCCTGTATCCGAGCGCCGAGCAGGCGACCGCCGCCGTGAAGGAAAGCGGCTGACCGGCCCCGCCGTCCTGCCGGAAATCCGGGCCCCCGCGCAGGGCGATCGCCGCGACCCGAAGGGCTATCGTTCGTCCATGGCGACCTACAGTCCAGGGCCGTTGCCCGACCCCCGGGGCACCAGATGTCGTTGCTGACCTACGCCTGCCAGCACCTCCCGGGCGTCACGGTGATCGCCGTGGGCGGTGAGCTCGACGCCACCAACGCGAGCCGGCTGGAGAGCTTCATCGACGAGTCGCGTCGGCGGCCCGACGACCACCTCGTGTTCGACCTGACCGAGATGTGCTTTCTCGACAGCTCGGGGTTACGGGTGCTGCTCAACGCCTACACCTACGGCACCCGGCAGGGCGGCAGCGTCCGACTGGCCGCGCTCCGGCCGATGCCCGCCCGGATGGTGCAGATCACCCGGATCGACGCCCACCTGCCCGTGCACCCGACGGTGGCGGAAGCCCTCACCACCGTCCTCGCCCCACCCACACCCGCTCCCGACAACGGTGACAGCGTGGCCTGACCGGCGGGCCCTACGGCCACACCCCGGCGCCCGCGGCGATCTCCGCGGCCGGCTCGCCGCGCCGGGCGAGCGGCGGCGTGTCCAGCCCGGCTCCGTCGTGCAGCCCCTCCACGAGCTCCCGCACGGCCTCACCCGCCGTGTGCCTCGGTGTCCACCCCAGCACGTCGCGGGCGCGGCCCACGTTCATCACCGGGATCTGCAGCGCCAGCTCCAGCAGCCCCGGCGCGGTGGGCAGGAGGCGCAGATGCCAGCCGGCGGCCACCGCGCTCCTGGCCATCCAGGCGGAGACCGGCACCGTCCGGGCGCCGAGCAACCTGGCGAGCTCCCCCGGGTCGAGCACCGGATCGGCGGCCAGGTTGAACGCCCCGCTGACCGGCCGCGTGACGGCCAGCCGGTAGGCCTCACCCGCGTCGTCCGCGTGCAGGGCCTGCAGGCGGAGACCGGGAATGTCGGGCACGAACGGGACCCGGCCGGGCCGGATCAGCCGCCGGGGCACGAGCGGGCCGGCGAACAGGCGCCGCTGCTCGGTCGCGGCCTCCCGCTTGAAGATGAAACCGGGCCGCATCCGCACCACCCGGATGCCCGGATGATCGTGCTCGAAGACGTCCAGCACCCGCTCGACATAGGCCTTCTCCCGGCCGTACGCGGCTCCCGGCCAGCCGTGGGTCGGCCAGCTCTCGTCCACCGCCCGGTCCTTGGGCCCCGGCGAGTACGCGCCGACCGACGAGGCGTGCACCAGGGCGGGCACCCCCGTCTCCGCCACCGCCCGGAAGACGCGCATGCTGCCCAGCACGTTGGCCCGCCAGGTCACGGTGGCGTCCCGGGCCGGCTGGAAGAGCCAGGCCAGGTGGACCACCGCGTCGGCGCCGTCGAAGATCCGCGTCAGGTCGTCGGTGACCACGTCCGCCCGCCGCCACTCGGTGCGTCCGCCACGCCAGCCCGGCATCCGCCGGGCGACGCCGAGGATGGAGGTCACGTCGCTGTCGGCCTCCAGCGCACGCACCACACTCGTGCCGACGTTTCCCGTCGCCCCCACCACGACCACTTTCATGCGTCCCCGCTGCCCCTGCTCGGTGGCCCGAAACCGTACGCTTCGAGCGCTGACCTCGATGGCTCGACGGCGAACGGCGTCAGGAGCCCGCCGCCTTCTCCAGCAGGGACAGGTGGTCCTCCACGGCGGGCAGCGCCGACTTGGCCAGTTCGACGACCTGGGGAGAGGACCCCCGGTCGATCTCCTGCTTGGTGGCGGCGATCGCCACCTTGTGCGCTGCGGTCATCTGCGACACGAACTCACGGTCGAACGTGCCCGTCGAGGCGGCCTCCAGCCTCTTGGCCTGCTCGCGCTGGGCCTCCGTCAGGCCCTCGGGCAGCTTCACCCGCAGCGTCTCGGCGAGCTCCACGAGCTTCGTGTCGAACTCGCCGTGGTCCTTGACCAGCATCTCGCCGATCGACTTGACCTGCTGTGTCGCGCCCTTCTTCTCGGCGAGCCGGCCTGCCTGGATCTCGGCGAGGTTGCCCCGGTGGATCCTGCGCAGCCAGACCTTGTCACGGTCGGAGGGCTGCACCGTTGCGGTGGCCGTGGGCGAGGCGGCCGCGAGGCCCGTCCCGGCGGTGGTGACGGCCCCTCCGCACCCGGCGGAGGCGGTGACGGCCAGGGCGGCGGTGAGCAGGCTCAGGCATGAGCGGCGAGTGGACATGGGATCCCCATTGGTCTGAAGCATGCGTTGACTACGAATAGACACTCTCCCTATACGCCGAGTAGTCAATGCGTCCAGCGCTTCAGCCGCCTGCCACACACCTCATGGGCGGACGTTGGCGTTGAGCCGGAAAAGGTTGCCCGGGTCATAGACGCGCTTGACCGCCGCCAACCGCTCATACGTCTCCGCCGGATAGGTGGCGGCGAGGTCGTCGGGCGTGATCCGGGTCAGGAAGTTGCCATAGGCGCCCGCGGTGTGCGGGCCGAGCATCCGCCACAGGGCCTCGAAGTCGCCCAGCAGCGGCTCGTGGTCCTCGGGGGCGCCCAGCACGACCGTCGACAGCATGATCTCGCTGTCACGGTGCGCGAACGCGGTGGCCCCGGCGGGCACGCGGTTCATCGCGCCGCCCAGGGCGCGCAGCTCGAAGAGCATCATCGGGATCGTGCCCACGGCGGCCGCGACCGCGTCGGCGAGCTCGTCCGCGAAGCACGGCACGAACCTGTTGCGGACCAGCGGCCGCCAGGCCGGCGGCAGCTCGGACGGCTCCTCCAGCACCTGCGCGTACGGCACGGTGGCGATCTCCTCGCTCAGCACCTCGCCCAGCTTCATCAGGGGCGCGACGGCGGCGGGATCGTCCCCGGCGTGGCAGGCGGTGATCATGATCATGGCCGGCGCCCCGTCGCCGAACGCGGGCAGCACGTGGACGATCGTGGTGAGGTCGTCGCCCGCCTCCCGCATGACGTCGCGCCACCCCTTGAGCACGGCGGCGGCGCCGGTGTCCGCCGGATAGGCGACGCGCGCGAACGTGACCTCCGCCTGAGGCCGGGCGGACACCTCGAACGTGGTCACCACGCCGAAGTTGCCCCCGCCGCCGCGGAGCGCCCAGAACAGGTCGGCGTGCTCCTTCTCGTCGGCCCGCACGACGCGGCCGTCGGCCGTGACGACCTCGGCGGCGACCAGGTGGTCCAGGGCGAGCCCGTGCTTGCGCACCAGCCAGCCGATCCCGCCGCCCAGCATCAGCCCGCCCACCCCCACGGTCGAGGTGTCACCGGAGGAGACGGCCAGGCCGTGCGGCGCCAGCGTGCGCGCCACCTCACCCCAGCGGGCCCCCGCGCCGATCCGCACCAGGTGCCCGGGACCGCCGACGACCTCGACCCGGTCGATCGGCGACAGGTCGATCACCAGGCCGCCGTCGTTGGTGCCGAACCCGGCACCGCTGTGGCCGCCGCCGCGCACCGACAGCGGCAGCCCCTCCTCGCGGGCGAACGCGATCGCCCGCGCCACCCGCGCGGCGTCCTCGCACCGGACGACGTAGGCCGGGCTGCCGATGTGCGCGAAGGTACGTCGCAGCCGTTCATAGTCCTCGTCGCCGGGACGGACGACCTCGCCGAGCGTGGGATGTGCGGTCATCGTGGTTTCCCTCCAGGTCGGGAGCGCTTTCGCGACCTGGTCGGAGCGGGAGCCGGATTCTCGACACCCGTGCCCGCACGTGTGACTGCTGGGACCGATCATTACTCCAGCTACTCCAGAGGCTTTACACACTCCGTATTGGATGAGTAACTACTCGTAGTGAAAGCTTTGCGGGAGGAGTGTTGTGCCATGACGGTCGGCTTCACTCAGAATCTTGTCGGACCACGCATTGACGATCGGCTGGCCCGTTTCCTCGAATCCTGGCGTGCCCCCATCAGCGATCCGGACGTCGTGGCGGCCTACCGGCTGCTGACCGACTTCATCCTCAACGGCGGCAAACGGATCCGGCCGCAACTGTGCTACTGGGGCTGGCGCGGCGCCGGCGGCGACGACTGCGACGAGATCATCAGCGCGGCGGCGGCGCTCGAGCTGTGCCACGCCGGGCTGCTCATCCACGACGACATCATGGACGGCAGCGAGCTGCGCCGCGGCCAGTCGACCGTCCACCGCAGCCTCTCCCGGCTGCACCAGGGGCCGGGAGCCGACAACTTCGGCCAGGCCGGCGGCATCCTGCTCGGCACCCTCAGCCTGGCCTGGTCCGACGCCCTGCTGTCCTCCTGCGGGGTCGAGCCCGTCCGGCTGCGCGCCGCGCACCACCTGTTCGACGCCATGCGCAGCGAGGTCATCAGCGGCCAATACCTCGACATGCTGGCCCAGCTCCGGTCCGGCGCCACCGTACGCGAGGCGCTCACGGTGATCCGCTACAAGACGGCCAAATACACCGTCGAGCGCCCGCTGCAGATAGGCGGCGCGCTGGCCGGCGCGCCGCCCGAGCTGCTCGACTCCTACTCCCGCTTCGGCCTGCCACTGGGTGAGGCGTTCCAGCTCCGCGACGACGTGCTGGGCACGTTCGGCTCCTCGGCCGAGACGGGCAAGTCGGCGCTCGACGACCTGCGCGAGGGCAAGCACACGGTCCTGTTCGCGCACGCCGTGCACCGGGCGACGCCCGCCCAGCAGTCCTACCTGCGCGCCTGGCACGGCCACCCCGAGCTCACCGAGGAGCAGGCCGCCGAGCTGCGCCAGATCATCCGCGCGACAGGCGCGCTGAGCGAGGTCGAGGACATGATCGACGACCGCGTCCGGGTGGCCACCGATGCCCTCGCGCTGGCGCCGCTCGCCCCCGAGGCGCGCAGCGCGCTGACCGTGCTCGCCGTCCAGCTCGCCCACCGCGACCGCTAGAAGGAGCAGCTCATCGCCCGAGCGCCACCGGCGTTCCCGTACGCCATGGAACGTTCCAGCAACCCCAGGCCAGGCCAACAGATGAAGATGGGTGGTGCAGCATGACCGAAACGACCGAATCAACCGCGCCCAACGACCAGCAGCAGCTCAGCCTCGGCACCGACGCCGCGCGCAATCTCGCCACGACCACCAAGACCCCGCCGCAGATGCAGGAGATCACCTCCCGGTGGCTGCTGAAGCTGCTGCCGTGGGTGCAGACCGCCGGCGGCGTCTTCCGGGTCAACCGGCGGCTGACCTACACCCTGGGAGACGGCCGGATCACGTTCACCACGACGGGCGCGGAGGTCCGGGTCATCCCCGCGGAGCTGACCGAGCTGCCCCCGCTGCGCGGCTTCGACGACATGGAGATCCTGGAGGCCCTGGCCGACCGCTTCACCCAGCGCGAATGCGAGCCCGGCCAGGCGATCGTCGCCGAGGACGGCCCGGTCGACCAGCTCGTCCTGATCGCGCACGGCAAGGTGGTCAAGGTCGGGCACGGCGCCTACGGCGACGAGCAGAACCTCGGCGTGCTGGCCGACGGCGACTACCTGGGCGAGGGGCTGCTGACCGACCCCGGCCGGTTCGAATTCACCGCGAAGGCGGTGACCTCGTGCACCGTGCTCACCCTGTCCCGCCAGGACTTCCAGCAGGTCCTCGACCGGTCGCCGGAGCTTCGCGAACATCTCGACCGGCTGCGCGACAGCGGCGGCAAGGCCCAGAACGACTACGGCGAGGCCGCGATCGAGATGTCGGCCGGGCACTCCGGCGAGCCGACACTGCCCGGCACGTTCGTCGACTACGAGTCGAGCCCCCGCGAGTACGAACTGAGCGTGGCGCAGACGATCCTGCGGGTCCACACCAGGGTCTCCGATCTCTACAACCAGCCGATGAGCCAGCTCGACCAGCAGCTCCGGCTGACCATCGAGGCGTTGCGCGAGCGGCAGGAGCACGAGCTGATCAACAGCCGGGAGTTCGGCCTGCTGCACAACGCCGACTTCAGCCAGCGCATCCGCACCCGCACCGGCCCGCCCACCCCCGACGACCTCGACGAGCTGCTGTCCAAGGTGTGGAAGGAGCCGGCCTTCTTCCTGGCCCACCCGCAGGCCATCGCCGCCTTCGGCAGGGAGTGCTCCAAGCGGGGGCTCTACCCCCAGTCCAGCGAGGTCAACGGGCACCGGGTGCCGGCCTGGCGCGGAGTGCCGATCTTCCCGTGTAACAAGATCCCGGTCACCGGCACCCGCACCAGCTCGATCCTGCTCATGCGCACCGGGCAGGAGAACCAAGGGGTCGTCGGCCTGCACCAGACGGGCATCCCCGACGAGTACCAACCGAGCCTGTCGGTCAGGTTCATGAACATCAACGAGCAGGCCGTCATCTCCTACCTGGTCACCGCCTACTACTCGGCCGCCGTCCTGGTGCCCGACGCGCTCGGCGTCCTCGAGGACGTCGAGATCGGCCGCGAGGACTAGGTAGGCATCGGGTCTGGGGATTGGTGGTGTTCGGTTTGACGGAGTGGGACCAGTCGAGCGACACGCGGCTGAGCTTGGACACCGCGGCGGCGCGCACGCTCGCCACGACGACCAAGACGGCCGCGCAGATGCGGGAGATCTCCCCGCGCTGGCTGCTGCGGGTGCTTCCCTGGGTGGAGGTGGCCGGCGGGAGCTACCGGGTGAACCGACGGCTCAGCTACCCGGTGGGCGGCGGCCGGGTGAGCTTCATGAGTGCGGGCCCGCGCGTGCGGGTGGTCCCGCCGAGCCTGACCGAGCTCCCGCTGCTGCGCGGGTTCGACGACGAGGGGATGCTGGAGACCCTCGCCGGGCTGTTCGAGCAGCGGGAGTTCGGCCGGGGCGAGACGATCGCGCGAGCGGGCGAGCCGGCCGGCAGCCTGCTCCTGATCGCTCACGGCAGAGCCGCCAAACTCCAGACCGGCCAGTACGGCGACAGCGTCGTGCGGGCGACGCTGTCCGACGGCGACCACGCCGGGGCCGACCCCCCGTCGCCGCACGCGCGCTGGGCGTTCACCCTGGAGGCCCGCACCCCGTGCACGGTGCTGGCCCTGCCGTGGGAGGTGTTCCGGGTGGCGGCGAACCGTTCGCCGTCACTCCAGGCCCACCTCGCACGTCATCGCGCCGCGAAGGCCAGACCGCGCAACAAGTACGGCGAGGCGGCCGTCGAGCTGGCCGCCGGTCACCGGGGCGAGCCCACGCTGCCGGGCACCTTCGTCGACTACGAGCTCAGCCCGCGCGTCTACGAGCTGAGCGTCTCCCAGGCGGTGCTCCGGGTGCACACCCGGGTCGCCGACCTGTTCAGCGAGCCGATGGACCAGACCGCGGAGCAGCTCCGGCTGACCATCGAGGCGGTCCGCGAGTCGCAGGAGCGCGAGCTGCTGAGCGACCCCGGCTTCGGGTTGCTGCACAACGTCGACCCCCGGCAGCGGCTGTCCACCCGCAGCGGCCCGCCCACGCCCGACGACCTCGACGAGTTGCTCACCCGCCGCAAGAAGACGCGTTACCTGCTCGCCCACCCGCTCGCCATCGCCGCCTTCGGCCGCGAGTGCAGCCGCCGTGGCGTCTACCCGCAGCCCGTCGACGTGGCCGGCACGGTGGTGTCCGGCTGGCGCGGCGTGCCGATCCTGCCGTGCGACAAGCTCCCGGTCACCCGGCACGGCACCACCTCGATCCTCGCGTTCAGAACGGGCGAGGCCGATCAGGGCGTCGTCGGCCTGCACCAGACCGGCCTGCCCGGCGAGCGGGAGCCCGGCCTCAGCGTCCGCGACATGGGCATCGACGAGCGGGCCATCGTCACCTACCTGGTCAGCGCCTACTACTCCGTCGCGGTCCTGGTGCCCGACGCGCTCGGCATGCTGGACCACGTCGAGATCGGAGCCACCTGATGAGCGATCAGCCGTTCGAACTGCCCGACTTCTACCTGCCGTATCCCGCGCGGCTCAACCCCCACGTGGAGGAGGCCAGAGAGCACTCCGAGCGCTGGGCGCGCGACATGGGGATGCTGGAGGGCTCGGGCATCTGGACCGTCGACGACCTTCGCGCCCACGACTACGCCCTGCTGTGCGCCTACACACATCCCGACTGCGACGGGCCCGAGCTGTGCCTGATCACCGACTGGTACGTGTGGGTGTTCTTCTTCGACGACCACTTCCTGGAGACCTTCAAGCGGTCGGGCGACCGCGAGGGCGGCAAGGCCTATCTCGACCGGTTGCCGGCCTTCATGCCCATGGAGCTGACCGGCGGCCTGCCCGAGCCGGCCAACCCGGTGGAGGCCGGGCTGGCCGACCTGTGGGCCCGCACGGTGCCCGCCCGCTCGGCCGACTGGCGGGCGCGCTTCGCCGAGAGCACCCGCCATCTGCTCAACGAGTCGCTCTGGGAGCTGTCCAACATCAACGCGCACCGGGTGCCCAACCCGGTCGAGTACATCGAGATGCGGCGCAAGGTCGGCGGCGCGCCGTGGTCGGCGGGGCTGATCGAGCACGCCGTGGGGGCGGAGGTGCCCGCGCGCATCGCCGGCTCCCGGCCGATGCGGGTGCTGCGCGACGCGTTCTCCGACGGAGTCCACCTGCGCAACGACCTGTTCTCCTACCAGCGCGAGGTCGACGACGAGGGCGAGCTGAGCAACGGGGTCCTGGTCCTGGAGACGTTCCTCGGCTGCACCACCCAGGAGGCGGCCGACGCGGTCAACGACCTGCTCACCTCACGGCTGCAGCAGTTCGAGCACACCACCCTCACCGAGCTCGGCCCGCTCTTCCTGGAGCACGGCCTGGACCCACTCTCCTGCGCGGGCGTGCTGGCCTACGTCAAGGGCCTCCAGGATTGGCAGTCGGGCGGCCACGAATGGCACATGCGGTCCAGCCGCTACATGAACGAGCGCGCGAGGACGGGCGACGGCCTGGGCCCGAAGTCGATCGCCGCCCTGCTCGGCGCCCAGCGGATCCGCTCGTTCACCCATGTCCCGCACCAGCCCGTCGGCCCGTCGCGGATTCCCGAGCTGCCCATGCCCTTCGAGCACCGGCTCTCGCCCCACCTCGACCGCTCACGCGCGAACGTCATCGCCTGGGCCCACGAGATGGGCATCCTGGAGGCGCAGCCCGGGGTCAGCGGCTCGGCCGTCTGGGACGAGCAGAAGATGGCCGACTACGACCTGCCGCTGTGCGCGGCCGGCATCCACCCCGACGCCTCCCCGGAGGAGCTCGACCTGTCGTCGGCCTGGCTGGCCTGGGGCACCTACGGCGACGACTACTTCCCCGTCGTCTTCGGCCGCACCCGCAACCTGGCCGCCGCCCGCGTCACCGTCGAACGGCTGCGCGCGTTCATGCCACTCGACGGCTCCGCCCTCCCCGCGCCGGCCAGCGCGCTCGAACGCGGCCTCGCCGACCTGTGGTCCCGTACGGCGGGGCCGATGGAGCCCGGCGCTCGCCGCAGGTTCCGCACGGCCGTCGAGGACATGATCGACAGCTGGCTGTGGGAGCTGGACAACCAGGCGCTCAACCGCGTCCCCGACCCCGTCGACTACATCGAGATGCGCCGCAAGACGTTCGGCGCCGACCTCACGGCCAGCCTGTGCCGCCTCGGCCACGGCGACGTGGTGCCCCGCGAGGTCTACGACAGCGGCCCCATGCGATCGCTGGAGGGCTCCGCGATGGACTACGCCGGCCTCCTCAACGACGTCTACTCGTACCAGAAGGAGATCGAGTTCGAGGGTGAGGTGCACAACTGCGTCCTCGTGGTGCAGAACTTCTTCGACTGCGACTATCCGGCCGCGCTGGACGTCGTGGCCGACCTGATGGCGTCGCGGATGCGCCAGTTCCAGCACGTGGCCGAGCACGAGCTGCCCGTCCTGTACGACGACTTCGAGCTGTCGGAGGAGGCTCGCGAAGTGCTGGGCGGCTACGTTCGCGACCTGGAGAACTGGATGTCGGGGATCCTGGTCTGGCACCGCGACTGCCGGCGCTACGACGAGAGCTCCCTGCGCCGCCACCACCAGCCGCCACGGCGACGGCTGGGGGGGCCGATCGGCCTCGGCACCTCGGCCGCGACCATCGTCCCCGGCGCTACGGCTGCACCCGCAAGGCCGTGCCGCCCGCTTCCGGGTGCAGCCGGTAGTACCACCCCATCAGGGTCAGCAGCCGGCGTTGGTACGGCGTGACGTTGTGCAGCCGTATCCAGCACTCAGATGGGGGCACGGTGGGCATGATCAGCGCACGCAGCCCGGACAGATCGATGAAGGCCAGCGCGCCGGTGTCGACGGTGACCTGGCCGCAGCCCCGGCGGCAGCGCGTCAGCGCCCTGAGCAGCTCTTCGCTGTTGGTCACGTCGATCTCACCGACGAGCGTCAGGAGTGGAGGGTCCGTCACCTCGGTCAGGGTGATCCGGACGAGGCCGTCCTCGTAGATCAGCTGATGCGTGACGTCCGCGTCATCGCTCACCGGCCTCACACCCCCTCTTCTACGAGCGTGGGGGTTGTCTCCGGACAGCCCAGTGGCCCTGCCACTGGTGAGGATGACCGCCATCGGCATCTGACGATAACCCGCAACCAGATTACACGAAAGGTGTTTTGTTTCGTGATATTCGCAATAAAAAGGTGGTATTAGAGGGAGATCACGATCAGTCGCGCTTGCGGCCCGACCGCCGTTCGGCCGCTTGCGGCCCGGCCGGCGCTCGCCGTCCTTGGCCCGACGCGAAGACGCCCGGCTGGGCGAGGGGCGACCTCGATCCCAGCCGGGCGTTACGACTCCCTGGTCGACGTTCGTGGCGGAGGTGCTGAACACAGGCCCGGATCCGCCTGCCGGGCTTCGTGATCATCGTTGCCGCCACCGTCCGCCGGACGGCCCAGCCGTCCCGGCGGCCATGTCCGCCTGACACCGTCGGTGGCCGTCGCCGTGGCCCTGCCGCCGGCGTACGGCACGATCTCCTCCGGCCGCTCATCATCGCCGGGCTCGTGCTCGTGGCCGCGCGGGTGCCGGGCCAGGCTCTGCCTGTACGTGCGCTGTCCCACCGACACCGTCGGTTCCGTCGGGGTGAGCACCGCCGCCATCAGCCGGTGCTGCCGCCGTTCGGACCGCCGATCGGGGGTCCTAGTTGTTGACGTTGTTCAGCAGGTTGACACCGACGTCCTCGAGGTGCGCGATGGTGAGCACGTCGATGTACTTGACCGAGTCGTTGAGGACGTTGTTCAGCGCGGTGAGGTTGTTCAGAGCCGACCACTGGCTGGCGAGCTGGCTGCCGCTGTTCATGACCCCGTTGTTCATGTCGGCCGCGCAGTCGGCCTGGCGGCCGATCAGGATGCCGGTGCCCACGCAGTCGGACTGGCGACCGGTGCTCTGGGCGCCCGTGCTCTGGGTGCCGGTCTGGCAGCCGGTGCTCAGGCCGCTGCTCAGGTTGCCGGTAAGGCTGCCGGTAAGGCTGCTGGTCAGGCAGTCGGACTGGCGGCCGGTGCTCTGGCTGCCGGTGGTCTGGGTACCGGTGGTCTGGGTGCCCGTGCTCTGGCAGGTGGTCTGGGTGCCGGTGGTCTGGGTGCCCGTGGTCTGGGTGCCCGTGTTCTGGCAGGTGGTCTGACGACCGGTGTTCTGGGTGCCGGTGTTCTGGGTGCCAGTGGTCTGGGTGCCCGTGTTCTGGCAGGTGGTCTGACGACCGGTGTTCTGGGTGCCGGTGGTCTGGGTGCCGGTGGTCTGGGTGCCGGTGGTCTGGGTGCCCGTGTTCTGGCACGTGGTCTGACGACCGGTGGTGGTCTGCCCGCCGGTGTTCTGGCAGGTCTGGCAGGTGACCTGACGTCCGGTCTGGCAGTTGGGGTTGACCGGGTAGGGGCCGGCGTCCGCCGAGGCGCTCGTGGCGGTGAACCCGAACACGAAGCCAGCGATGGCAGCACCGGCGAGAATGCGACGCATCATTTATTTCTCCTTCGTTGGAATCAACGCGTGACGCGCGTCATCTGAAACCACTCTCACAAGGTTGCGAGATGCGCGAATAACGATCCCGCGCAGCACCGGACATCGCAACTAATAATCGCTAAGCCAAAGTCAAGTGCACGCCTTCCTTTCTTGGCCCCTAATACTTCCCGCCAGACATATCCCCATAAATCCTGTTTTGACGTGATGGCCAACAACGTCGAATTTTCATTTTATCGCCACATGGATTACCGGCATGACCAAAGGGCGTTTTATCCAGATAGACCGGGAAGAATGTACCCATGAGATGTCTTCGTGCGATGTCGACGACGAGGCGCGAAGCGAGCGAATAACGGGAGCGCTGAATATGTCATGGACGGAAAATCGACGCTTCGCCGGGCGGCGGTGACGGGCGGATCGTGCGCGATACTGCTGGCGCTGAATTCGGCGCCGGCGCGGGCCGACGACAGGTCGCACGGGTCGTGCGCGCCGGGCTCCGCGCAGTGCGCGGGCGGGGCGGGAGAGTGGCGTTCGGCGGCGGGCGCGATCGCGCTGCGGGCCGCGCTGGGCATGCTCGGCGTGCCCTACTCGTGGGGCGGCGGCGGACCGGCAGGGCCCGGCTTCGGCGTCGGCACCGGCAGGAGGACCTGGGGATTCGACTGCTCGGGGCTGACGGAATACGCCTGGGCCGCGGCGGGAGTGCGGATCGGCCCGACGACACGGGAGCAGTGGCGCTCGGGGGCCCGGATCCGGAAGGCGCAGGTACGACCCGGGGATCTGGTGTTCTACGACAGCAAGCCGAAAAGCCCGGGGCCCGAGCACGTGGGCCTGGCCGTGGACCGCGACCGGATCGTGAACGCTCCGTTCACCGGGGAGGTCGTGCGCCTCGACCCGCTGAACAAGCCCCATTTCATGGGCGTGGTACGGCCTGGCGCGGCCGCACCGGTCAGTATTCGTGAGGGGGCGGCTGGCGGCCCGGGCTCAGCCGCTCGATGAGCTGGCCGGCCCGGGTCACCGTGCACCCACGCCCGGTGCGCACCGGGCGATGTCCGTGGGTTCGCGACACTCCACGGTCGTTCGTACTGCTCTGGTTGGGTTGGAGCACGAAGGGGATGGCGGCCGGCAGCTCGGCGGCACTGGGCCTGGAGAGCTGGCGATGAACCTCCGCGTCCTTCCCGGCTGCGGGCGGCGGTCGGCGCCGGCCGCCTGCTAGCTGTTGTTCTGGTTGTTCAGCGCGTTGACGTTGACGCGCTGCAGGTGCGCGATGGTCAGGATGTCGATGTACTTGACCGAGTCGTTGAGGACGTTGTTCAGCACGGTGGCGTCGTCCAGGATGCTGAACTGGCTCAGGACGCTCTGGCCGTCGTTGACCGGGTTGGGGCCGACGTCGGCCGAGGCGGCCGAGGCGGAGAAGCCGAACGCGAAGCCCGCGATGACTGCACCGGCGAGAATGCGACGCATCATGTTTGTTTTCCTCCATTGATCGGCGTGGAATTCCCGACGCCATTGTCGTTTGTGCAGGGCGGTGAGGTGCCGCTGATAACGATCGCGGCACTCAGCGGGCGCCGCAACCCAAGAAAGCCTGGCCGGAGTCAAGGAGCCGCCTCGTTTTCTTGGCACACAGGGCTTTCCGACGCCGATGAAGGCGAAGCCATATACAGAATGCGATGGCCGTTCGGCGATGCTATTTAAGTATGATCACCCGAAACTTGAGAACAGCATTCAGGTGGCTGATACATCCGCTGATGCAGTCCGGCGCCATCCGCGGTGAGACGTACCGGGCGGGTGAAGTCTGAACATGATCCGGGAGTTCCGCATAAGGCGGCGACGCCGATGTCGGAGCGACGGCACTAGCCGGGCGGGCGTTCCGCGAGGTCGTCCAGGGCGGCCGAGAGGCGCTGGAGGGCGTGAAGGCAGTCGCGGGCGCCGTCCGGGCCGAGCTCGGCCACGAGGCGGTCGGCGAAGGCCTGGTGGCCGGGGTCGATCCTCTCGACCGCCGCCCGGCCGGCCGCCGTGGGCTGGAGCAGCTTGGCGCGGCGGTGCGCCGGGTTGGGCCGGTATTCGGCCAGCCCCTTCTCCACCAGCAGGTCGGCGATCCGCTGCACGCCCTGCCGGGTCATGCCCATGACCCGGGCGATGCCGGCGACCGGCAGCGGCTCGGACAGGACCGCGCCGAGGACCTGCCACCAGGCCGCCGTCAGGCCCGCCGGCCGGGCCAGCTTCTCGGCGACGTCCAGGAACTGGCCGTTGAGCCGGAAGGCGGTCAGCGCGGTCGCCGAGAGCAGGGCGGCCGACTCGCTCATGCCGACATCAGCACCTCGTACGCCGAAGCGTCGCTCCTGGCGTGGAGCCGGAACCAGGCGTCGAGGACATCCGGCCGGAAGACGTCGAGGCGGCGGAGGATCTCGCGGGCGAAGGCGACCGGCTCCGTCGGACCCGCGGTGATGAGGTCACCACCGGTCACCGCGTCCTCGTCGAGGTAGCGCCCGGCGCCCGCGTAGCCGTCCTGGGCCGCCAGGTAGTGCACGACGGCGCTGGTGTGGTCGCGGTCGTCGAGCAGCCCTTCGCGGGCGAGCCCGGCGGTCGCCCCGCAGATCGCCGCCACCGGGACACCGGCGTCGAGGAACCGGCGGGCCTTGCGGGCGAACGGCGCCAGCTCGTCGCCCTGGTCCCACAGGTCGGCCCCGGCCAGGATCAGCAGCGCGCTGCCTGCCGGGTCGAGCCGGTCGAGCGTGAGGTCGGGGGTGACGCGCAGGCCGCCCATGGTGACGATCGGCGCGGCGGTCAGGGCGACCGTGACGATCTCGTAGCCGCCGGGCTCGCGATGGAAGCGCCCGCTGCGGAGGTGGGCGATCGCGTGCCCGGTCTCCCAGTCGGCCATCGTGCGGTAAATGCCTACATGCACGGTTTTCATCATGACAGCATACTGTCATTACGACAGCGTGTTGTCAATGAGTTCCCGTGCGAGGATAGGGACCATGGCAGAGATCGTCGGCGGGGGACGTCCGGTCAACGACGCCGAACGGCGGGTGATCACCTACTTGAGAGACCACGCGCCGGCCGACTGGCTGCTGTTGCACAACGTCGAGGTGCCGCGCGGCGACGACGTGTTCGAGGTCGACCTGCTCGTGCTGACCGGCCACTCGCTGGTGGTCGTCGACGTCAAGGGCACCCGGGGGCGCATCGAGGTGTCGGGCTCGCGGTGGTTCCCGCCGCGCAGGGAGGCGTTCGGCTCCCCCGCCACCAAGCTGAGAGGCACCGCGCGAGCGCTGAAGGGCCTGCTCGTCTCCAAGGCCACCCAGCTGGAGCGCGTCTACGTCGACAGCCTCGTCGTGCTCACCTCACCCGACGCCAAGCTCGTCGACCCCGCCGGGCGCGACGCGGTCAACGTCACCGACCTGCCCGGCCTGATCTCCACGCTGAGCGACGTCTCACGGGTCCGGCGCGGGTGCAGCCCCGACATCCGGCCCTACCTCACCGCGATCCTCGACGCGCTCAACCAGACCGTACGCCGGAGCGACGCGCCACCCAGGTTCGGCAACTGGGAGGTCGAGGAGCAGTTGGGCGGCGACGCCAAGGTCACCGAATACCGGGCCTTCAACGCCACGCTGCCCGGCAGCGAGACCGTGCTGCTCCGGGTCTACCAGGCCGACCCGCTCGCCGACGACGAGTGGCGGGCCGCCGAGCGGCAGCGCATCGCCAACGCCTACCAGACGCTGACCAGGATCCCGCCGCATCCGTGCGTGGTGCGCTCGCGCGACTTCTTCGCCATCGACGACGAGAGCCGGTTCGTGCTGGTGCTCGACGACGTGCACGGCGAGGCGCTGCACCTGCGCCTGGGCCGGGGCGTCCGGCTGGGCGTGATCCAGGACCTGCTCCGGGGGCTGGCCCACGCCCATGCCCACGGCGTCATCCACCGGGCGCTGACGCCGGCCTGTGTGCTGGTCGCCGACGACGGGCACGCGGTGCTGACCGGGTTCGACTACGCCAAGCCGGGGCCGCGCGACTTCACGGTGGCCCACGAGCTGAGCAACGTGCTCGACGCCCACTACGTGGCGCCCGAGTGCCAGGACCGGTCCGACCGGATGTCGGCCGCCTCCGACGTCTACGCGGCCGGGGTGATCGCCTACCAGTTGCTCACCGGCGAGCTGCCGACCAGCGCCGACGCCCACGGCCCCGACGTGCCCGAGGTGGTGCGGCAGATGCTCGACCACTCCCCCGCCAAGCGGCCCACCGCCGCCGCGTCGCTCGACGCGCTCCAGGGGATCCAGCTGGAGTCCCGCCTCCGGCGCCTGGTCCGCCGCATCGTGTCCGGATCATGACGGCTTTCGGCCTGGGCAAGATCGACCACGGCGGCGGCAGCGGCTATCTCGTGCACTGCGGCTGATCGCCCGTTCCAGACGGTCCCGGCGTCTCCCCTGCCGCCGAGGTTGTCGGCGTGCCTCTCAGCGGGAGGCGAGGGCGTCCACGATGTCGACGACGTACAACCTGGCCTCGTCGGGGGCGCCGAGGGCGAGGCGGGCGCCGACCCGCCGGCCGGGGAGCGCGTCCAGCCAGGCGGCGGGCACCGCGCCCGGCGCGAGTTCGAAGGCGGAGGGGCCGCCGCGCCGGTAGGAGGAGTCCACCACCTTCCGGCTGGGCCATTCGGCCGCCACGTACTGCACCACCACCTTCGAGCCGGGGCGGACCTCCGCGCCGGAGCCGTCGATGAGGATGCGCGCCGGCGCGCCGGGGGTGAGGTCGGCCGGTACGGCCGGCAGCGCGCGGCCGACGAGGCGCGCGTCCGGCGGGTAGCCGCCGAGGATGTCGAAGACCAGCACCACCACCTCCGGAGGCGCGATCCCGGTGAGCGGCACGCCCGGACCGGCCGCCTGGGCCGCCGGGCTGACCAGCATGACGCGCGAGCCGGCGGGACGGCCGATGAGCGCCCGGTGCCAGGTGTCGGGGATCGGCCGGCCGTCGAAGACGACCGTGGTGGGCCGGTTGGCGTCGTACGTGCTGAGGTACGGCCGGTCGCCCGACCACTGGTGGACGGACACGTCGGCCAGCACCACGTCGCCCGGTACGGTGCGCCGGCCGTCGCCCGTCGAGAGCACCGTCACCCGGGGCGTGTGGCCCGGCTTGGCGTTGGGGATGACGATGACCGGCTTGCTGCCGAACGCCCCTGTCACGATCGGCACGTCGCCGGCCTCGGGCATGCCACACGACGTGGCGACCATGAGCACGGCAGGCCAGAACAGACGCACGATTCCCCCAGGTAGCCGGATCCGGCCTGGTTCCTAGCCCCGATCGGCAAAAGGAAAGCCGATCGGACGACAAAGAGGCGGCACACTGAGGGGCGTGGGCAAGCCGAATCTGGCGCGCAGGGTCGCGGAGGCGGCCGAGATCGCGCTGACCAACCGCAAGTACGTGACGTTCATCGACGTGGTGACCGGGCTGCGCTGGCTGCACGCCCGGCACGTCGACCTGTGGCGGCAGGGCCGGGTCGCCACGCTGGCCGAGCTCGCGGCGGTCGACGACGACCGGCTGCGCACGACCGCCGCCCTGCTCAGGGACTGGGCCGAGGCCAGAGGGTTGCGGCCGGTGGACACGCCTTATCTGGCCGGCAGCCGTGACCGGCGCGAGCTGCGCTTCACCGCCTCGCCGGAGCAGGAGCCGTTCCGGGTGCACTGGCTCTCGCCCGACCTGAGCGAGACGCGGGTGAGGCAGCTCACCGAGCGCCAGAGCAAGGCGCCCGACCTGGTGGTGGTCACCCCGCTCAACGCCTGGACGTGCGCGACGTGCGGTGACACCGGCCCCTACTTGATCATGGAGGAGGACGTGCCGCACTGCCTGACCTGCGCGGACATGGACCATCTGGTCTTCCTGCCGTCGGGCAACGCCACGCTCAGCCGCCGGGCCAAGCAGGAGAGCGGCCTGTCGGCGGTGGTCGTCCAGTACAACCGGCGGCGCAAGGTCTACCAGCGCCAGGGCCTGCTGGTCGAGGAGCGTGCGCGGGAGCTGGCCGAGGAGCGCTGCCTGGCCGACGAGGAGGTGCGCCTGCGCCGCCGCGAGCGCGACAGGGAGCGCAGGGCCGAGCAGGACGTCGAGTTCCAGGCCCGGATGGCGGCCGAGATCGCCCGGCTCTTTCCCGCCTGCCCGGCCGAACGGGCCCAGAAAATCGCCGCGCACTCCGGTCAGCGCGGCAGCGGCCGGGTCGGCCGCACGGCCGCGGCCAGGGCGCTCGATGAGAACGCGATCACCCTGGCCGTGGTGGCGTCGATCCGCCACCTCGACACCGACTACGACACCCTGCTGATGTCGGGTGTCCCCCGCGTCGAGGCACGCGACCGGATCAGGCACCGGATCGAGCTCAAGCTCGCCGAGTTCCGGGGAGAGGCGTAGTTGCGGGGAGAGGCGTAGCTCTGGGGAGAGGCGTGGTTCCGAAGAGAGGCATGGTTCCGAGGAGGGGCATGGACGACTGGCACGACGTGCGCGAGGAGCTGCGGGCGTTCGCGCTCGGGCTGCCCGAGACCCACGAGGACCACCCGTGGGGTGAGACGGTCATCAAGGTGAACAAGAAGGTGTTCCTCTTCCTCGGCCTGGACGAGCGGACCGAGAAGTGGGATCCGACGTTCGGGGTGAAGCTGCTGTCGGAGGCGCACGGCCACGCGCTGACCGTGCCCGGCGCCCAGCCCAGCGGTTACGGGCTGGGCAAGGCCGGGTGGGTGACGGTGCCGTTCCTGGCCGAGTTGCCGGAGACGGAGGTGCTGATCGACTGGGTGGAGGAGAGCTACCGGGCGATCGCGCCCAAGCGGGCGATCCGGCTGCTGGACGGCCCGGTCACGTGACGGCCAGCCGCTGGGCGTACCTCTCGTCCTTCCACAGCCCCTTGTCCAGCACCTCGACCAGGGCGCGGGCGGCGTCCCACACGTCCACGTAACGGGTGTAGAGCGGCGCGAGGCCGAAGCGGAGGATGTCGGGCGCGCGGAAGTCGCCCTGCACGCCCCGGTCGATGAGCGCCCGTATCACCGGGTAGCCGTCGGGGTGGCGGAAGCTCACGTGGCTGCCGCGCCGTTCCGCGTCGGCCGGTGAGGCGAGCTCGAGCGCGTCGCCGACGAGGTCGATGAAGAGCGAGCCGAGCGCCATGCTCTTGGCGCGCAGCAGGTCGAGCGGCACCCGCTCCCAGATGTCGAGCGCGGCGTCGAGCGCGGCGAGCGACAGCACGTGCGGGGTGCTCACCGTGAACCTCTTGATCCCCTCGGCCGGACGGTAGTCAGACTCGAACGCGAACGGCTCCGCGTGGCCGTGCCAGCCGGACAGCACGTTCTCCGCGTCGGCGTGGTGGCGGGGGTTGACGTAGAGGAACGCGGGCGCGCCCGGCCCGCCGTTGAGGTACTTGTACGTGCACCCCACGGCGAAGTCGGCGGCCGAGACGTCCACGTCGAGGGCGCCGACGCTGTGGCACACGTCCCAGACCATCAGCGCGCCCGCCTCCTGCACCCGGGCGGTGACCGCGGGCACGTCGTGCCGCTCGCTGGTGCGGTAGTCGACCTCCGACAGCAGCACCACGGCCGCGTCGTCGAACCGGCCCTCGGCGAAGTCGCGAATCTCGTAGCCGCCCAGCGCCCGGGCCAGCCCCTGGACCATGTAGTGGTCGGTCGGGAAGTTGCGCACGTCGGAGACGATCACCCGCCGCTCGGGGCGCAGCCTGACGGCCGCCGACACGGCCTGGTGGATCGCGATGGACGTGGTGTTGCCGACGACCACCTGCCCCGGGCCCGCGCCGATGAGCGGCGCCACCCGGTCGCCGAGGGTGAGCGGCTGCTCGTACCACCCGGCGCCGTTCCAGCCGCCGACGAGTTGCCCACCCCATTCGTCGACCACCGCCTGCCGCACCCGCTCGGGGGTGCGGCGGGGCAGCGCGCCGAGGGAGTTGCCGACGAGATAGACGACTCCCTCGGGCAGCACGAACTCCGCCCGGAACTCACCTAGCGGGTCGTCGGCGTCGAGGGCGAGGCAGCGGTCACGGTCCAGCATGTGATCACTCTTTCGGGCGATAGTGACTAATCACCCCATTTTCGTACGCCCTGTCACCGTCAGGCGCACGAGGGCGGCCCTCGTGCGCCTGACGACGGTCAGCCCTTGCCGGGGTGCAGGGCTCCGCAGCCGCCGCAGGTGCGGGCCGCCGTGTCGGCGTAGAACGCCTCGAACACCGGCGGCAGGTCCTTGACGATGTCACGCACCTGCAACTCCACCTCGTGCACCAGGGCCGCGCAGTCCAGGCAGTACCACTGGAACCTCTCCAGCTCGCCCTCCGGCCGGATCCGCTCCACCACCAGCCCCACCGACCCGGCCTCCGGCCGTTGCGGCGAGTGCGGCAGCCCGGGCGGCAACAGCCACATCTGCCCCTCGCGGATGTGCACGGTGTCGGGCCCGTCCTCGGTCATCACATTGACGTGCATGTTGCCGCGTACCTGGTAGAAGAGCTCCTCGTAGGGGTCGACGTGGAAGTCGGTGCGGGCGTTCGGCCCGCCGACGACCATGACGATGAAGTCACTCGCGCCCTCGAAGACCAGCTTGTTGCCGACGGGCGGCTTGAGCAGGTGGGCGTGCTCGTCGATCCACTTCGTGAAGTCGATGGGGGGCATCATGTTGGCTCCTGTGTACGGTAGGCGACGGTCTGTGTCTCCGTCGACGGCTGCGGATGGGGCGGGCGGTCCGGCATCACCGCGGCCCGTGGCGGCCCGGCCGCGTCGCGGACGCGGACCTCGTGGCGACGCTCACCGGAGCCGTCACGGCGCGAACACCGCCCGCACCGACCCCAGCCCGGTGACGCGCGCCTCGAACACGTCTCCCGGCTCGACCGGCACCACGGGCCCGAGCGTGCCGGTCAGCACCACCTCGCCGGCCCGCAGCGGGCGGGCGGTGCGGCCCAGCGCCCCGGCCAGCCAGACGACGGCGTTGAGCGGATGGCCCAGGCAGGCGGCGCCCGAGCCGGTCGAGACCTCGCGCTCGTCGCGCGTCATCGTCATCGCGGCCTGCCGCAGGTCCAGCCCGGTCAGCGAGACGGGCGTGTTGCCCAGCACGAACGCGCCGCCGGAGGCGTTGTCGGCGATCGTGTCGGCCGGCGTGATGTCCCAGCCGGCGACGCGGGAGTCGGCGATCTCGATCGCGGGCAGCGCGAACTCCACCGCCCTGATCACCTCGGCCGCCGTGAAAGGGCCGCCCTCCAGGTCGCGGCCGAGCACCAGCGCGATCTCGGCCTCGGCCCGGGGCTGGAGGAACCTCCCCGTCGGCACCGGAAGCCCATCGAGATACGACATATCCGCAAAAAGCATGCCGAAGTCTGGCCGGTCGGTTCCCAGCTGCCGCTGGACCTCGAGGTTCGTGATGCCGACCTTCCAGCCGACCGGCCGCCGCCCCTCCTCCAGCGCCCGCCGGGTGTTGATCTCCTGTACGGCGTAGGCGTCGTGTTCCGTGCCGACCAGGTCACGGACCGGAGCGCACGGCTTGCCCGAGCGCGCGGCCTCGAGCAGCCGGTCGGCCGCCTGGGTGCGCGTGTTCACGGCCTCCGACCATTCGTCATGCATCGCGTCGCTCCCGAGTCGTGGCCGTCAGAGGGGTCTTGATCGTCATGGGGTCCGCGAAGGGGGTCAGCACCACCACAGTTTCCTCGTTTCCCGCATTTCTGGGTAGGACACGACGAGCGGCTGCGACTACCGGCCACATCCCCGAAACAGAGTAGACATTCTGGACATCATGCAGACGCGCATCGATCAAGTCACCGCCCACGACGGCTCCTTCGACCACCCGGAGGCGGCCGACCGGGCCTGGCAGGTCGCCCTGGACTTCCTCGGGGAGCACCTGCCCGTACGGTGAAGCACCCTGTCCACGAGGACACCTTCCCGTACCCCATCATGGGCGGCGTGACGCGAACCTGGGAGCTGTGGGGTGGTGTGGTCACCGCCTCGATCCTGGCGCTTCCGCTGTCGGCCGCGGTGATCGTCCTCCTGGCCCGCCACCGCGCCCGCGCCGGTCACCCATCTCCCATGCGGACCGCGCTGGCCGACGTGGGCATCGTGGCCGGCACCCTGCCCTGGGTGTGGATGATCCTTACCCCGTCGCCCGGACGGACGGGGATCAGCCTGGTGCCGTTCCGCGACCTGGCCACGCTCGCCGGCGCGCCGTGGGAGGAGGTTTCGGTGCAGGTGGGCGGCAACCTGCTGGTCTTCGCGGCGCTCGGCGCGCTGCTGCCGGTGCGCAGTCCGCGCCTGGCCTCCGCGGCCCGCGTCGCCGCGGTCGCGGCGGTCGCCTCGGTCACCGTCGAGGCCCTCCAGTACGGGCTGCGACTGGGCAGGTTCGCCTCGATCGACGACGTGCTCGTCAACACGCTGGGGGCGGTGCTGGCCGCGCTGATTACTCGCCGCTGGTGGGCCCCCCGAATAGCGGCTGGGATCGTTCCACGGTAACGGCCGGCTGAAACCCCCAGTCCATCACCACACGGGCACGATCCGCTCAAAAGAAGCTCGGGACCAACCTCTGTATCTGTGCGATCGTGGACAAGACGGGGCAAGTTCTCTGGAGACGCCGAACCCGGTTGGTGACAGAGGGTGGTCAAACGTGTCTGAATCCCCGGTACCCCACGATCCCCCAATCTATCGACGCATCGCCGACGGCCTCCGCGCCCGGATCCTGTCCGGCGAACTGCGCGATGGGGACCGACTACCGGGCGAGAACGCACTCATGGCCGACCACGCGGTCGCCCGCGCCACAGCGAGGCAGGCGCTCGCCGTACTCATCAACGAAGGGCTGGCGGTGCCCAAGCGAGGCTCGGGGGTCTACGTGCGATTGTTCAAACCGATCCGCAGGCACGGCTCGCGCCGCCTGTCACGCGAGCAGTGGGGCGAAGGGCGGGCCATCTGGGACGCCGACGCCCGCGGCCGCCCGTTCACCGTGGACGAGGTGGAGGTGGTGCGCGAGGAGGCGTCCGAGGAGATCGCCGGGCTGCTCGCCACCGGGGACGCGTGGGTACGGCGACGACGCTACTCGATCGACGACCGCCCGGTGCAGCTGGCGACCTCCTACTTTCCCGCCCACCTGGTCGAAGGCAGCGCCATCACGCTGCCCGACACCGGCCTCGGCGGCGTCTACGCCCGGCTGCGCGACCTCGGCCTTTCACCCGCGCACTTCACCGAGGAGGTACGGGCCCGCATGCCGGCGCCGCGCGAGACCCAACTGCTCGACCTGCCAGGAGGCACGCCGGTGATCGTGATCATCCGGACCGCCTACACCTCCGAGGGACGGCCCGTGGAGCACAACGAGATGGTCCTCGACTCCGCCGCCTACGTACTTCAGTACGACTTCGACGCCTAGTTCAAGGGGACATGTCAAGCGATAGGTTGACCTGTCCTTTGCGATCATTGATATCTCTAGAGAGGTGGCGGATCCTTCAGGGAGATGGACCTCGTAAGGGGCCCCGGAAGGATGAACAGATGTCCTTTGACCGGCACCTCGCCGAAATCGCCCGGGAGTTCCCCCAGTGGACCATCTGGCGAAGCGACGCCGGACGCTGGTGGGCCACCAGGCACCATCCGCTCAGCGCCAGGCAGCGCGACGCCGGATGTGCGATGACCATCGACGCGGACGACCCGGATGACCTGCGCGAGCAGCTCCGGGACCAGGAGAGCAGGGCCGAGGAGCCGCAGCGGCGCACCGGCCCCGCCCCGCCCTAGCGCGGGGGGGGGGGGGGGGGGGGGGGGGGGGCG